>NZ_DBHKXY010000009.1:0-40820 GCF_057315495.1 Eikenella sp. | reverse complement strand
AAATCATCCATAGTAATTACCTTTGAAATATAACAGTTGAAATCTTTGTTTTAGCAAGCCGTAGCCTGCATCCCCATCAACCGCGTGCGTGGCTACGCCACACACCTTACCTGCGGGCGGCACAAACTTTAAAACCAACGTATAGGGTGTGTGCGGTACGCACGCGTTCTTTGCTTGAGGCAGCCTGCACCTGCGTAGACATAAATACCTACCCTATATTCCCCAATAAAGCAGCCTGCACTTTGAAACATCTCTAAAGTGCAGGCTGCTTTTCTGTTCGCGGCGTTACCGCTTATTCAATAACGACCCGTGCATTCAGCGGCTGTACAGGGCGGTTGTTGTGCGAACCGACGGCGCGGGTGAATTTCTCCGCTTGCGCCTGGTCGATGTGGTCATAGGATTTCAACACCAACCATGATACGCCCTCGGTGCATGGCGGCGTGGTCAGCGAACCGGCGAAGCGGTAGTAACGCAGGTTGCGCGGCAGCAGGGATGCGGCATTGAATGGCTGATCCAGTTTCACTTTTCCTGCCGTCATCGGCATGGCGTTCCAGATGGAAGACAGGCGGTTGTTGGTTCTGCCTGCTTCATACAACACTGCCAATACCAAAGGCTGTTTGTTTTCGTCTAAGTGGACGAAGTGGGCTTCCATTGGGAAGGTACGACCTTTGATTTGGTTTTCGCTCGGCACGTGGAAATGGAACTGTTTCAGGGTGTAGGTGCGGCCGTTCACAGTCAGGATGTTGCCGCCTTCAGGATAATTAACCTGGATGGTATGGCCGTTGTTTTCAACTTCTACGGCGCTCGGACGGTAATTAACTTGAATGGCAGGCAGTCTGCCGGAAACGGTTTCGGTAATGTTTACAGGCGATTGGTTCTTGCCTGTAGAGCACAGGCGGAACTCTTCAGACAGGTTGCCCCAGCTTTCGGGAGAGTCATGTCCGGTGTAGCCCCAATGGGTATGGTCATGAGCGGCAGCGGAAACAGCTGTGCAGGCCAACAGCAGGACAGCGGTCAGGCGCGGTAAAGTGCGGGGGAAACGCGGCATTGCAAGATCCTTTCTATTAAGGAGTGGAAAAAAGCGTTGCAGTGCGTATGTAAATATTTTCATTTTTTTTTGAAAGATAGTTATATTAAATGGTTCGGTCAAGCTTTCCCGGCCTCCAAACTATTAGAGTAATGAAGTTAAAACAAATTCATTTCACCACCACCCTACTTTATTTTGAATTACTATTAGGCAGGCTGCCCTTATATCCGAAAAACCATTAATATCTGCGCCGAAAGTATCCAATTTGATTCAAATTCTGTCGAAATACTAGATAGCGGCAGCATCCGCTACTGCATCTTCCGATACAGCCCCGACAAAATCCTGTATTGTTTCTTAAACGCTTTACCGCAGTAGGTTTCAAACTGGAAACCGACACTCAACGCGATAGATTAAGACAAAATCGGCAGCTTGGCACAGGCAGATTTGCTGTTTCCACGCCATACGCTGCTAGCCTTCCATGCCGATCAATACTGAAAAGGCTACCTGAAACTGCAGGTGGGGTTTTCAGGTAGCCTTTGCCTACAATTGAACATGCTTTAAAACCAATACCTGCCTATATTTCGAACATACCCTGCACCCCAGAGAGCCGCGCAAGCCTCGGGGCAATACTGCTATAATGCGGCGTTTTGTATCGTTATTCCGGCTGCCTGCCCTATTCGGCTTTACCGAAGCCGAGGTTTTCAGGTAGCCCCATCGTTAATATGAGCAATAAACCTTCCCGCAAAGCAAGCAAATCGAGCAAACCTGCCAAACCGAAGCCAAACCGGCACAACCCGCCTACCAAGGCTGCACGCCGGGCGGCCGTGCCTTCAGCCGCGGCGGCGGCTTCGCAATCCATTTCGCTTTTGGCCGACATGCTATGGTTGCTAGTGCTGTTGTTTTCCGTGTGCCTGGCTTTGGCGCTGGCAAGCTTCACCATGGACGACCCGGCCTGGTCGCGCAGCATCCCCACCGGCAACGAGCCGCACAATCTGGCCGGGCTCTTGGGCGCATACACTGCGGATGTGGCCTATTATCTGTTCGGGCTGTCGGTGTGGTGGCTGCTGCTGGCGGCGGTGGTATGGCTCTACCGCAATTTCCGCAGCGTGAAGCAGAGCAGCGAGAAACCGTATCACTTGGGCATGGGCTTGGGCGGGGCGGCATTGCTCTTGTTTGGCAGCCCGCTTTTGGAGGCGGCGGCCTGGTCGGCAGAGTTGCACGACAGCCTGCCGATGGGCGCGGGCGGCTTAATCGGCCAATCGCTCGGCAGCGGCTTTACGCGGCTGCTGGGGGTTTCAGGTAGCCTTTTGGTGCAGGTGGTGCTGATTGTGGCGGGACTCTCGCTGCTGTTGCAGGTATCGTGGCTCACCCTGCTGGAAAAAGCGGGGGCGCAGCTGGAATGGCTGTGGTATCGGCTGATCCGCCAGCCGCACCAGTTTGTGCGCGACATACCGAACGCGAAGTTTGCCCGCCGCATGGTGCGCACGGCGAAAACCATCACCGCCGAAGAAGTGGCAATGGTGGAAGGCGCCAGCAGCAACCGCAAGCCGGTGGCGGTGCAGATTAACCAGTCTGCCAGCCAAGGGCTACCTGAAAAACAAAAAACCGCGCCCGAGCGGCAAAAAGATTTGTTCGCTCCCAAACGGCAAGCCGAAGACGGCGAATATCTGCTGCCGGAATTGGATTTGCTCACGCGCCCGCAGGAACACACGCCGGAAATCAATCCCGAAGCCCTGCAGCACATGGCCGAGCGCATCGAGGCCAAGCTGGCCGAATTCGGCATTCAGGTTACCGTGGTGAGCGCCACCGCCGGGCCGGTGATTACGCGTTTTGAAATCGAGCCGGCGCAGGGCGTGAAAGGCAGCCAGATTACCAATCTGGCCAAAGATTTGGCGCGTTCGCTTTCCATGCAGTCGGTGCGCGTGGTGGAAACCATTTCGGGCAAGAGCACCATGGGCATCGAAGTGCCAAACGAGAAGCGGCAGGAAGTGCTGCTGCGCGAAATCCTGTCCTCGCCGGTGTTTGCCGCCGCGCCGTCCAAGCTCACCGTGGCTTTGGGCAAAGATATTGCCGGGCAGCCGGTGGTGGCCGATTTGGGCAAAATGCCGCATCTTCTGGTGGGCGGCATGACCGGCTCGGGCAAATCGGTGGGCGTGAATGCCATGATTATGTCGATGCTGTATAAGGCCGCGCCGGACGAGGTGCGCTTTATCATGATCGACCCGAAGATGCTGGAGCTTTCCGTATATGAAGGCATTCCGCACCTGCTCTGCCCGGTGGTAACCGATATGCGCGAGGCCGGGCAGGCGCTGAATTGGTGCGTGGCCGAAATGGAAAAACGCTACCGCCTGCTCGCCCATGCCGGCGTGCGCAACCTGGCCGGCTTCAACCAAAAAGTGGCTGAAGCCGCCGCTTCCTGCAAGCCCCTGCCCAACCCCTTCAGCCCCAATCCCGACGAACCCGAGCCGCTGCAAAAGCTGCCCTATATCGTGATTGTGATTGATGAATTGGCCGATTTGATGATGACCGAGAAAAAGGCGGTGGAAACGCAAATCGCCCGCCTGGCGCAAAAAGCCCGCGCTGCCGGTATGCACCTGATTGTGGCCACCCAGCGCCCCAGCGTGGACGTGGTAACCGGCCTGATTAAGGCCAACATCCCCACCCGCATGGCCTTCACCGTACAAAGTCGCATCGACAGCCGCACCATCCTCGACCAAATGGGCGCGGAAGACCTGCTCAAATATGGCGACCTTCTCTTCCTCCAGCCCGGCAGCGCCGAGCCCGTGCGCCTGCAAGGCGCGTTTGTGAGCGACCACGAAGTGCACGAAGTGGCCTCCTTCGCCAAACGCCAGCAGGGCGCCAACTACATCGAAGGCCTGCTCTCCGGCGAAGCCGCGCAGGAAACCGTCAACGCCGTTAACCCCAATGCCGGCAGCGACGAACTATTCGACCAAGCCGTGGCCTTCATTCTGGAAAGCCGCAAAACCTCCATCTCCTCGCTGCAACGCCAACTGCGCATCGGCTACAACCGCGCCGCCAACCTGATGCAGGCCTTGGAAGACGCAGGCATCGTCTCCCCCGCCGACGTAAGCGGGGCGCGTAAGATATTGGCTAGAAAGGATGATTTGTAGGCAGTATTTTTCAGGTAGCCTTCTATCAAACAAATATAAAGGCTACCTGAAACCCTATTCAGCTTTTTCAGGTAGCCCACTAAAAACACACCCAAGGAACCCCCATGCCCCACTTCCAACCCGAGCCGCCGCACGGTGCGCATCAGCAAGCCAGAGTCGGCATCCTGCTCATCAACCTCGGCACGCCGGCCGCACCCACGCCCGAAGCCGTGCGCCCTTTCCTGCGCGAATTTTTGTCCGACCAACGCGTGGTCGAGCTGCCGCGCCTGTTGTGGCAGCCCCTGCTGCGCGGCATCATCCTGCCCTTCCGCGCTAAAAAAAGCGCACACGGCTACCGCCAAATCTGGCAACACGAAGGCTCGCCGCTGGCCGTGATTACCGCCAAACAGGCTGCCGCCCTGCAAGCCGAGCTGCCGCAAGTGCTGGTGGGGCACGCCATGTCCTACGGCGAGCCGGCCGTGGCCGATGCCATCGCCGCCATGAAAGCCCAAGGCATAGACCGCCTGCTCGCCATCCCCCTCTATCCGCAATACGCCGCCAGCAGCAGCGGTGCCGCGCTGGATAAGGTGTTGAACGAACTGCTCAAACAACGCAACCAAATCAGCCTGCGCACCATCAGCCGTTTCTACAACCATCCCGACTACATCCAAGCTATGGCCGCACATATCCGCGCCTACTGGCAGCAGCATGGCCGCGGCCAGCGCATCCTGTTCAGCTTCCACGGCATCCCCGAAGCCGCCGTGCAGCAGGGCGACCCCTACGAAATCGAATGCCGAGCCAGCGCCCAACTGCTCACAGAAGCCCTGCAACTCTCCGCCCAAGAATGGTATATCAGCTTCCAAAGCCGCTTCGGCCGCGCCCGCTGGATAGGCCCGGCCACATCCGACCTGCTCACCGAACTGCCCGCCAAACAGCGAATCCGCGAGCTCGACGTATTCTGCCCCGGCTTCGTGAGCGACTGCTTAGAAACCCTGGAAGAGATCGCCATCCAAGGCCGCGAACAATTCCACGAAGCCGGCGGCCAAACCTTCCGCTTCATCCCCTGCCTCAACGATAACCCTGCCTTCATCGCCGCCCTGGCCGATATTGCACAGGAAAACCTGGGCGGCTGGATATAGTGGTGAGTGAGGCTACCTGAAAATAGATAAAGGCTACCTGAAACACTTTCAGGTAGCCTTTATCTTATCTTTCCGGCACTCAAGCTTTCAGGTAGCCATATACCGTAAAGCAAAACTCGTTCTCCACATACGGAATGGTAAACTGCTCCAAAATCGCGCGGATGCCTTCACTATTATCCACAATTTCCCGCGCAATCAGATGCCCGCGAAACACCGAGCGCAATTTCCGGATTTTCACCCATTCGATATCGAACATCGGATAAAAATGCTCATAGCCCCAATCGCCGATTGCCACCGTCGTTTCAGCTACGGCTTGCTCAACGTCCGCTTCCGATTTTTCATCAAACAAATACTTGATTTCATAGGCCGGCGCATTTTCCCACCCATCCATTGCCTCGCGCAGCTCCCGCCATTTGGTGTTATTCATCGCGCCCACCAGCCTGTTTTGCTGCACAAATTCGCGCACGCGGCGGCGGTAGCGTTCTTGTTTGCTGTTGCGCTCCGTCCTTTCGTCTGTTGGCATCGCCATCTCCATCAGGCTACCTGAAAATCAATCTACTGTTTTCAGGTAGCCTTTTCCCATTCTCACTCAAACAACACCCCGGCCAAGCCCAATGCGTTGTTTACCATATGAATCAAAATCGGGTATTTCAAATCTTTGGTGTGCAGATAGGCCGCACCGAGCACCAGGCCCATGGCAAAATACAGCAGGAAATCGTAATGCACCGGCAGGCTGTGCAGGCTGCCAAAGACGAAGGCAGACAGCACCAGCAGCAGCCAGCGTTTGCCGCGGTTTTCGATGCTGCCGAAGCTTTGAAAAAAAATGCCGCGCAGCAGCAACTCTTCCAAAACTGGCGCAAACAGCACGATATAGGCCGTCATCGTCAGCGGGGCGCGTTGTAGCATTTCCATAACCATGCGTTGGTTTCGCAGGTTGTCCACGCTGCTTTCCATGCCCAGCGCGGCCATCAGCATTTCGTAGAGCGGATTGGTGGCCAGCATCAGCGCAATATAGCCTGCCGCCCACAGCAGCTTTTTGCCGGAAAACCGGCTTTGCCAATCCTGAAAATAGCCGTCTGCCTGCTTACGGTAGATCTGCAGGCACAGCCTGCACATGGCCACGGCGGCAACCGTAAACAGCAGTGCGGCCAAGGCCTGGGCGGCTAGGCTTTTACCCATGCCGCTGAGCAGCAAAACCAAGAGCGGTAACACCTGCATCAGCATCAGCAAGCCGATGAGCCGCAAAACCGACACCAGTCTAGAGCGCACCGCAGCCTCCGGTTTTCGGCTTGCTGCCCAAAATGTTAATCACTTTGCGTGCGGGTTTTTCAGGTAGCCCTTCGTCTTCGTCGTCGCGCGGGGCTTTAAAGGAAACGGTTTCGCTGTCGAAGGCCAAATCGCCGCCGTGTTTCAGGGTCTGACCACGTTGCAACCCCGCGAAATCAAACAGTTCGGTATCGGCCAAATGCGAGGGCACTACGTTTTGCAAGGCGGAAAACATACTTTCGATGCGGCCGGGGAAGCGTTTGTCCCAGTCTTTCAGCATTTCGCTCACCACCTGCCGCTGCAGATTGGGCTGTGAGCCGCACAGATTGCAGGGAATAATGGGGAATTGCTTGATTTCGGCGTATTTAATCAAATCCTTTTCTTTCACATAGGCCAGCGGGCGGATCACGATGTGCTCGCCGTTGTCGCTCACCAGCTTGGGCGGCATGGCTTTGAGTTTGCCGCCGTAGAACATGTTTAAAAACAGGGTGGCGAGGATGTCGTCGCGGTGGTGGCCGAGCGCGATTTTGGTGCAACCCAGCTTTTTGGCCGTGCGGTAGAGGATGCCGCGCCGCAGTCGGCTGCACAGCGAGCAGGTGGTTTTGCCTTCATCGAGCACGCGCTTCACGGTGGAATAGGTATCTTCTTCCACAATTTTGAAGGGCACGCCGATAGAAGTCAGATACTCCGGCAATACGTACTCGGGAAAGCCGGGCTGTTTTTGGTCGAGGTTTACTGCCACCAGCTCGAAATCGATCGGCGCGGAGGCTTGCAGGTGGCGCAGGATGTCTAAGAGGGCATAGCTGTCTTTGCCGCCGGAGAGGCAGACCATGACTTTATCGCCCTGTTCAATCATATTGAAATCGTTAATCGCATGGCCCACGGCATGGCGCAGGCGTTTGTGCAGTTTGTTGGCTTCGTGTTCGTGTTTGGGTTTATTAGACATAATGGTGTGTTGGCAACGTAAAGTGCGGGATTGTAACGCAATGTAGGCTGATTTTATAGCAGGTAAAGTATCGGCCCGGCAGCTGAAAGTATGCAAAGAATACGGTACACTGCGTTTCGTTTTAAACAAAAAGCAGAGAAAGGAAACGAATGTTTGCAAATCGAGTGTTGGCCCTGTTAGCTGCCGTGTGGTTTGGCGCATATCTTTTGGCCGGCTACGGTGTGGCGCCGCTATTGTTCCAATCTCTGCCCAAAGAGCAGGCCGGAAGCCTGGCCGGTGTGCTGTTTAGCGCAGTGAACTATATCGGGCTGTTTGTGTGGGCCATCCTTTATTTGGCCGGCCTCTCGGCGCAGCAGCGCAGCTACGGCCAACGCAGCAAACTCAGCTCGCGCACCGTTGCCCTCACCTGGCTGCTGCTGGCTATTTCACAATTTGCGCTGGTGCCGCTTATCCGTGCCCTGCGCAGCGGGCAGACGCATTGGCTATCCAACCTGCTCGGCGGCGAGCTGTCTTTCTGGCACAGCATGTCCAGCAGCCTGTATGTGTTCATCAGCCTGCTCGGCCTGTTTTTAATCATGCGCCTGTTGCGTTTCGAGTGGCAATAAGTCTGATTGAAAAGGCTACCTGAAAGTTTAGCCGCGTTTCAGGTAGCCTTTAACCGCTTGCCGCCCCATGCCCGCACTTATACAATGCGCCCATCCCAACCCTTCAAAAATAAAGGAAACCCCATGCTGGCCAAACAAATCCTCGACGAACTCGCCGGAAAAATCGGCGGCGCCATCGCTGAAAGCCCGGTGAAAGACGTGGAAAAAAACGTGAAAACCCTGCTCGGCAGCACATTCAGCAAGCTCGATTTGGTAACGCGCGAAGAGTTCGACATCCAACAGCAGGTGCTCATCAAAACCCGCGAAAAACTGGCTGCCTTAGAAGCGCGCCTGGCCAAGCTGGAAGCCGACGCTCCGGCCACCCTGCCCAACCCTTCCGAACAGCAATAGGAAGCGCAGCATGAGTTTGGCGGTGGTATACAGCCGGGCGCTCAGCGGCATGGCCGCGCCCTTGGTGGAAGTGGAATCCCACTTGGCCAACGGCCTGCCCGCGTTCAATATCGTCGGCCTGCCCGATACCGAAGTGAAAGAAAGCCGCGACCGCGTGCGTGCCGCCATCATTCAAAGCGGCTTCGATTTCCCCGCCAAAAAAATCACTGTCAATCTTGCCCCGGCAGATTTGCCAAAAGAATCCGGCCGTTTCGACCTGCCGATTGCCGTGGGCATTCTCGCCGCCTCCGGCCAAATCGCCATTTCGCCCGAAGAATTGGCCAAATACGAACTGGCTGGCGAGCTGGCTTTGTCCGGCCTGCTGCGCCCGGTGCGTGGTGCGCTGGCCATGGTGTGGCAGAGCACGCAGGCGCGGCGCCGTTTTATTTTGCCGCAAGAGAGCGCCGAGCAGGCCGCGTTGATTGAACGCGCCGAAGTATTGGCTGCCGAAAGCCTGGTGGCCGTAGCCGCCCACCTCAACGGTATTGCCGCCCTGCCCCGCTGCCAAGCCCGTGCCGAAGCGGCCGAAGAAGCGCCCTATCCCGACCTGCAAGACGTAAAAGGCCAGCACACCGCGCGGCTCGCGCTTGAAATTGCCGCTGCCGGCGGCCACAGTATCCTGATGAGCGGTCCGCCCGGCACCGGAAAATCCATGCTGGCACAACGCCTGCCCGGCATCCTGCCGCCACTCTCCGACGACGAAATCACCGAAACCTGGGCACTGCGTTCGCTGCTGCACCAGCAACACAGTTTCTCCCGCCGCCGCCCCTTCCGTTCGCCACACCACAGCGCCAGCGCCGCCGCCATGGTGGGCGGCGGTTCCGATCCCAAGCCAGGCGAAATTTCCCTGGCGCACAACGGCGTATTGTTTCTCGACGAATTGCCCGAGTTCGACCGCAAGGTGCTGGAAATGCTGCGCGAGCCGCTGGAAAACGGCCTTATCCACATTTCCCGCGCCAGCCGCCAAGCCACCTATCCCGCCCGCTTCCAGCTGGTCGCCGCCATGAACCCCTGCCCCTGCGGCTACCTCGGTCACCCTGCCAAACCCTGCCGCTGCACGCCCGAAAGCATTGCCCGTTATCGCGGCAAAATTTCCGGCCCGCTCTTGGACAGGATTGATTTGATTATCGAAGTGCCCGCCCTCTCCGCCGCCGAGCTCACCCAAGCCACACCCGGCGAGCCCAGCGCCGCCGTGCGGGAACGCGTACTGGCCGCACGCGAGCGCCAACAGCGGCGGCAAGGCAAAAGTAACGCCCTGCTCAACGTAACCGAGCTAGACGAGCTAGCCGCCATCGAGCCCGAAGCCAAAGCTGCCCTCTCCGCCGTGTTGGAAAAACTCTCGCTTTCCGCCCGCAGCTACCACCGTATCCTGCGCATCGCCCGTACCCTGGCCGACTTGGCCGGCAGCGACACCGTAAACCAGCGCCACGTCATGCAGGCCGTGAGCTTCCGCCGCACCCCGTCTTGAAAAGACGGCTGGCTGTAAGTACACACAGCCAGGCGAACCAATGCAACAGTATGCTCCATTTAGATTCACTCTTTAAAGAAACGGATTTTCAGGTAGCCTCCCCCCGTGCTTCCCCCAGGCTACCTGAAACCGCCCGTCCGCCTGAAAGAACATGTAAAAAGCTTCCGCCGCAGCAAACGGTTTTGATAAAATGCGGCACCTTTTTAGCAATCCATTTCCCCCATGCAAAACAAACCCTACGGTAAAGGCCTTTCCGGCTTTATATTCGGCCTCCTGCTTGCCACCCTCATCATCGGCGTGGTTTTGTATTTCCTCAACAACACGCCCTCCGGCATCAAACAGCCCGAAGCGCCGAAAACCGAAATCCAGCCCGAAATCCTCACGCCGCGCCAAGGACACCAGCCCGAACAGCGCCCGAACGATACCACCACCGCCGGTTCCGACAGCGGCCACTATACCCTGCCGCCCGGCGACATCACCGACAAACCGCCCGTAGCCGCCTCCGTGCCGCAGCAGGCCAGCACGCCTGCACAGCGCCAGGAAGACAAGCCCGCGCAGGAAGACAAACCCGTACAAACCAAACCGCGCGAGCCGCAGCGCAAACCCGAACCGGAAGCCAAGCCCACGCCCGAGCAGATTTTGGAAAGCGGCAACGTAGAGCGTGCCCGCGAGCAAGCCCGCCGCCAGCGGCGTGAAGCCGAAGCCAAAGCGGCACGCGAAGCCGAAGCCAAAGCCGCCGAGCAGCGTGCCCAACGCAATGCCGAAGCGCACAGCGGCGGCAACGGCCGCTATATCGTGCAGATGGGCTCCTACAACAACCCGGAAGCGGCCGACACCCAACGCGCCAAACTCGCCATGCTCGGTGTGAACGCCCGCGTGGCCAGCAGCAAACGCAGCGACGGCCAAACCGTATATCGCATCCAAAGCGGCCGCCTCAACCGTGCCGAAGCCCAAGCCCTCAGCGAACGCCTGCGCGGCAACGGCATCGACACCCTGACTCGCCAAGCCGATTAACCCGCACGTCATCAAACCTCATATAACGAAAGACCAACATGAAACTGAAAGCCCTACTTCTCTCCGCCCTTACCGTCTTTGCCGTCACTGCCGCCCAAGCCAAAGCCGTGGAAGGCACCGACTACATTGTGCGCAGCAATGTGATTAAACCCGTGCAGCCCAATAAAATTGAAGTAACCGAATTCTTCGGCTATTTCTGCATCCACTGCCAACACCTTGAGCCGACTATCGAACAGCAAAGCAAACGCTTCGCCTCCGACACCGTATTGCGCCAAGAGCATGTGGTGTGGCAGCCTGCCCACCAAACCCTCGCCCGCCTGGCTGCTGCCGTGAAATCCACCGGCCTCTCCCGCCAAGCCAATCAGGCCATCTTCAAAGCCCTGATGGACGGCGTTGTAACCGACGAAACCAGCCTGAAAAACTGGATTCAGCAGCAACCCTACGGCAGCCGCCTGCTCGCCGCCTATAACAGCCCGCAGGCCGCCGCAGCCGCCCAAACCATGCAGCAGCAAACCGTTACCTACAACATCACCAAAACCCCGACGGTGGTGGTGGGCGGCAAATACGAGCTGACCGACTCCAAAAACATGGCCGTGATGCAAGAGCTGATTGAAAAAGTACGCGCCGAACGCGGTATGCCCGCTCCCGCTCCGCGCACCATGGTGCGCAGCCGCGGCGCAGCCATCGCCGGCCAAGCCAACCGCTAAAGCGGCGCATCAATTTTCAGGTAGCCCGTACTCCGATACAGGCTACCTGAAAAACATTGACCCCACGTTTTAAGAGTTTGACCAATGAACCTGCTCCTCGCCTTCAAAGCCCTCTTCCTCGGCATCATCGAAGGCCTCACCGAATTTCTGCCCATTTCCAGCACCGGCCACCTGATTGTGGCCGGCAGCCTCATCGGCTTCGATGCCGAAAGCCATGCCGTATTCAACATCGCCATCCAACTCGGCGCCATCCTCGCCGTGGTGTATGAATACCGCACCCGCTTTACCCATGTGCTCACCCATATCGGCAAAGACCGGCTATCCAACCGCTTCGTGCTCAACCTGGCCATCGCCTTCATTCCTGCCGCCGCCATCGGCCTGCTGCTCAACGACTTCATCGAAAAAGTGCTGTTCAACCCCGTGAGCGTGGCTGCGGCGCTGGTGGTGGGTGGCTTTTTGATTTTGTGGATTGAAAAACGGCAAAGCCGCGTGCCACCGAAAGTGCGCAGCGTGGACGATATGCGCCCGCGTGATGCGCTGGCCGTAGGTCTGTTCCAAATTTTGGCTCTGATTCCCGGCACTTCCCGCTCCGGCAGCACCATCATGGGCGGCATGGTATGGGGGCTCGACCGCAAAACCGCCACCGAATTCTCCTTCTTTCTCGCCGTGCCGATTATGGTAGCCGCCTCCGGCTACAGCATTTTAAAAAACCTCAGCGCCTTTTCCTCGCAGGAGCTCGGCCTCATCGCCATCGGCTTTGCCGCCGCCTTCGCTTCCGGCCTCATCGCCGTAAAAGCCCTGCTGCGTTTTGTGTCCAGCAAAAATTTCGTGCCCTTCGCCTACTACCGCATCATCTTCGGCGGCATCATCCTGCTCACTTGGCTGTGCGGCTGGGTTAATTGGTAGAACACCCAATTAGGCAAGGCTGGCTGAAACAGGCTCATTTATCTTTTTCAGGTAGCCTCAAACCCAGCAACCATAAAGGCTACCTGAAATAAGCAACGCAAGTTAAAGCAAAGCTAAAACGGCAACACTATTTTTCAGGTAGCCTCCGCACCAAGGCTGCCGCCCACACTAACCATGAAACACAAATCCATCTTTTTCGGCCTAGCCGCCCTCCTCGCCATTCTGTTCGGCCTGTCCTCCTGCGCCAAACAGGCCTTTTACTATCCCGACCATACCGACTACGGCTCGCCCGCCCAATCCGGCCTGCCCTACGAAAACGTCTCCTTCCAAAGCGCCGACGGCACACCCCTGCACGGCTGGTTTGTGCCCGCACGCGGTGTGGCTGACGCCAAACAAGCCCGCGCCACCATCATCCACTTCCACGGCAACGCGCAAAACCTCACCGCCCACTGGCAGGCCGTGAAATGGCTGCCCGAACACGGCTACAACGTTTTCCTGTTCGACTATCGCGGCTACGGCCAATCCGCAGGCGAGCCCAACCCCGAAGGCCTGTTTGCCGACGGCAACGCCGCGTTGGATTATGTGCGCAGCCGCCCCGATGTAAACCCCGAACGCCTGCTCGTGTTCGGCCAAAGCCTGGGCGGCACCAACGCCATTGCCGTGGTGGGCGCAGGCAACAAAGCCGGCGTGCGCGCCGTGGCCATCGAATCCACCTTCTCTTCCTACTCCAGCATCGCCAACGACAAACTCCCCGGCGCCGGCATCCTGGTGGGCAACCGCTACAGCGCCCGCCGCTTCGTGGCGCAAATCAGCCCCATCCCCCTGCTGCTGATGCACGGCACCGCCGACCAAGTCATCCCCGCCAAACACTCGCAAATCCTATTCGATCTCGCCCAAGAGCCCAAACAGCTGATCCTCATCCCCAACGGCACCCACCTCGGCCTATCCGGCAAAGGCGGCTACGAAATGCAGCTGCTGAATTTCTTCAATCGGCACAGCGAATAGAACCCGCAATCGCGTATAGCGGCACTCCTGTAATTGCAGCCCAGGAATGCCGCTATTTTTCTTTTTCAACATTCCGTTTTTTCAGGTAGCCCTTGCCGCCGAAATCAGCGTAAAATTGCCCCGGCATTACCCTTTCCGTTTAATTGTTCCACCCGATAAAAAAGGAAGACACCCATGTTTCGGCACGTTGAGTTCTACCCCGGCGACCCCATCCTCGGCCTGATGGAAAAATACAACCAAGACCCGCGCAGCGAAAAAGTAAACCTCGGCGTGGGCGTTTATTACGACGGCGAAGGCCGTCTGCCCGTGCTCGAGTGCGTGAAAACTGTTGAACGCGCCCTCGCCGACAGCCCGCGCCCGCGCGGCTACCTGCCCATGGAAGGCCTGGCTGCCTACCGCAGCGCCTGCCAAAACCTGCTGTTCGGCGCCGACCACCCCGCCGTGAAAGAAGGCCGCATCGCCACCATCCAATCGCTCGGCGGCTCCGGCGCGCTGCGTGTGGGTGCCGATTTTATCCACGCCTGGTTTCCGCAGGCCAAGTGCTACGTGAGCGACCCAACCTGGGGCAACCACATCGGCATTTTTGAAGGCGCCGGCTTCGAAGTGGGCAAATACCCCTACTACGATCCCGCCACCATCGGCGTGAAATTCGAAGAAATGAAAGCCTTCTTCCGCACGCTCAAGCAACACGACGTAGTGGTGCTGCACCCCTGCTGCCACAACCCCACCGGTGTGGATTTGAGCCGCAGCCAATGGGACGAAATCCTGCAAATCGTGAAAGAAGTCGGCCTCATCCCCTTTATGGACATCGCCTACCAAGGCTTCGCCGAAGACATGGAAAGCGACGTGTACGCCATCCGCCGAGCCGTCGAGCTCGGCTTGTCTGTTTTCATCAGCAACTCCTTCTCCAAAAACCTCTCGCTCTATGGCGAACGCGTGGGCGGCCTCTCCGTGGTGTGCCCCAGCGCCGAAGAAGCCAAGCTCGTGCTCGGCCAGCTCAAATTCACCGTGCGCCGCATCTATTCCAGTCCCCCTGCCCACGGCGGCTTTGTGGTAGACGGCGTAATGAACAATGCCACCCTGTTCAAACAATGGGAAGGCGAAGTATACGAAATGCGCGACCGCATCCGCGCCATGCGCCAAAAGCTGCAGGAAGTGCTCAGCGCCAAAGTGCCCGGCCGCGATTTCAGCTATTTCACC
The DNA here is from genome assembly GCF_057315495.1 of Eikenella sp. Taxonomy (NCBI): domain Bacteria; kingdom Pseudomonadati; phylum Pseudomonadota; class Betaproteobacteria; order Neisseriales; family Neisseriaceae; genus Eikenella; species Eikenella sp. The sequence goes on along the minus strand of NZ_DBHKXY010000009.1, from coordinate 25,998 downwards.
AAACAACGCGGCATGTTCAGCTTCACCGGTCTCTCGCCCGAACAGGTAGAACGCCTGCAAAAAGAGTTTGCCGTTTATATGGTGAGCAACGGCCGCATGTGCGTAGCCGGCCTGAACGAGCAGAATATCGACTACGTGGCCAATGCCTTCGCCGAAGTATTGAAATAAACGCAGGCAGGCTTGAATAAGAAGGCTACCTGAAAACGGTGTAGACCGATTTTCAGGTAGCCTTTCCCCAAAGCGCCCAATCTCACCGAGAAAACCATGAAGAAACCCGCCAGAAGCCATATCAAACTCTTGATCAAGAGTTTGCTGATAACCCTCATCTTGCTGATATTAGCAGGCTATTTCCTGATTACTCTCACCCAAAGCAAGTATTATTCCATCAACCTGCTGCACAACAACCAATCTGGCACCCCATATCTGGAAAAACTCGAAATCAACAATAAAACCTACATCATCAACCAAGACATACCGCCCGACAGCACCCCTTCTCATTTCGATGAGAGCAGATCGATCCTGGATTTTAAAGGAAAAAGCAGGCTGAATATCACCTTCACCATCCGAAACAAAGAAAACCATCAAATCATCACACCATCTTGCAGCGTAACATTTGAAGCAGAGGTGAATTACTGTTTCCTGCACGCATATTTGAAAAATGATCAAGTGTTCTGTATTTGCAATTTCTAGAGCAAGCTTCACGCCGCCAGTGCCAACTATTTTTCAGGTAGCCCCAAGCCGCGCAAAGGCTACCTGAAAACATCCCGCCTCCCCTCATCAGAAAGCCCTGCCATGCCAGCCATCCGACGCATCTACGGCTACACGCCCTCTGCCGTCCCCGCCATTTTCTGCGACCGCCTCTACCCGCGCGGCATCCGCAAAGAAACCTTCGCCGCCGTGCAGTGGCTCAAAGACATTGCGCCTTCCGCCGAGCTGCGCCGCTGGTATCACGCCGCACCGCAAGAGCGTTTCCCCGAATTTGCCGCGCGCTACACCGAAGAGCTGCAAAGCGGCAGCGCCCATGCCGCGCTGCTGGCTCTGAAAAAGCAGCTTACCGCCGCGCCGGATACCGTGTTGCTCACCGCCGTGCGCTGCCCGCAGCAGAGCCATCTTTCAGTATTGGCCGAGGTGTTGGGCTGGAAAAAGGTGGATTGGGGCGATGGCGCTTGAGGCGTTTGAACTGTTTTAACTTCGTTGAAGCTCACACTTTCAGGTAGCCTCAAACGCCGCATTCTCGGTAAAATAGAGCTTTCATCCCATTCACACACGCACAGCATGAATATTTTCGACACCGCCCTGCCCGATGTGAAAATCATCGAGCCCGAAGCCCACGGCGACGAGCGCGGCTTCTTTATGGAAACCTTCCGCGACAACTGGTTTCGCGAGCACATCGGCCACCACACTTTCGTGCAGGAAAACCACTCCCGCTCCGAGCATGGAGTGCTGCGCGGCCTGCACTATCAAACCGTTTGCCCGCAAGGCAAGCTAGTGCGCGTGGTGGCGGGCAGCGTGTTCGACGTGGCCGTGGATTTGCGCCGCTCCTCGCCCACTTTCGGCCATTGGGTGGGCGCGGTGCTTTCTGCCGAAAACCGCTACCAAATGTGGATTCCGCCCGGCTTCGCCCACGGCTTCTACACCACCGACAATCACGCCGACATCGTGTATAAATGCACCAACTACTACCAGCCCGACCACGAACACACCCTGTTTTGGCACGACCCCGCCGTGGGCATCGACTGGCCGCTGGCCGCCCCGCCGCTGCTTTCCGGCAAAGATGCCGCCGGCAGCCTGCTGGCACAGGCCGTATTATTCGATTAAAGGCTACCTGAAACCATGAAACTCATCATCCTCGACCGCGACGGCGTGCTCAACCAAGACCGCGACGATTTTGTGAAATCCGAAGACGAATGGATTCCCCTGCCCGGCAGCATGGATGCCGTGGCGCTGTTCAAACAGGCCGGCTACACCGTTGTAATCGCCACCAACCAATCCGGCATCGGCCGCCGCTATTTCTCCATGCAAGACCTCAACGAAATGCACGAAAAAATGCACCGCCTGGCCAATGAAGCCGGCGGCAGCATCGACGGCATCTGGTTTTGCCCGCACACCGATACCGACCACTGTTCCTGCCGCAAGCCCAAGCCCGGCATGGTGGAAGACATCCTCAACCGCTTCAATACCGACGCACGCGGCGTTTATCTCGTGGGCGACAGCCTGCGCGATTTGCAAGCCATCGATGCCGTGGGCGGCCTGCCCGTGCTCGTGCTCACCGGCAAAGGCAAGAAAACCCTCGCCGCCGGCGGGCTACCTGAAAACACCCAGGTGTTCGACGATTTGCTTGCCTTCGCCCATCACCTTATCCAAACCAGCCACGAGCAGGAGGCCTAATGTTCTCACTCTGGATACGCAATCTCGCCTACTGGCTGCTGATGGCCATCATCACACCGCCCCTGTTCCTCTTGATGCTGCTCACCGCCCCCATCCCGGGCGCCCTCCACACCCTCGCCACCCGCTGGGCGCTGATGCTGATGTGGCTTTTGGAAAACATCGTCGGCCTCAAATACCGCGTGGAAGGCGCAGAAAACATCCCAGAAGGCCCCGCCATCATCTGCTGCAAACACCAATCCGGCTGGGAAACGCTGGCCACGCAGAAAATCTTCCCGCCGCAGGTATTCGTGGCCAAACGCGAGCTGTTCCGCATTCCCTTCTTCGGCTGGGGGCTCAAGCTCGCCGGCACCATCGGCATCGATCGGCGCAACCCCGGCAAAGCCTCCGCCCAAATCATCGAACAAGGCAGCAAACGCAAAGCGCAAGGCTATTGGATTACCATTTTCCCCGAAGGCACGCGCATGCCGCCCGGCAGCAAAGGCCGCTATAAAAGCGGCGCCGCCCGCACCGCCCAGCTGCTGGAAATGGATATCGTGCCCGTCGCCCTCAACAGCGGCGAATTTTGGCCGAAGAACTCTTTCCTCAAACACCCCGGCGAAATCAGCGTCATCATTTGTCCGCCGATTAAACATACCGCCGGCGATATCCCCGAACTTACCGCCGCCATCGAAGAAGCCATCGAAAGCCAAATGCCCCGCATCACCGGCCGCGGCCCCTGCTACGGTGGCGCCAAACCGGGCATCGAGCGGCAAGGCGGCGCGGCATGAAGCCGAAGATGGACGGCGATACCATCGGTGCCATCGCCTTTGCTCTGGCCTCCCTTCTTTTCGTGTGGCGCTATCTCGCCGCCGATTTGCGGCACAGCGAAATCCACCCCGTCTGGCGACAGCTCATCATCGGCAGCGGCATCGCCATCATCGTGGCCAGCCTACTGTATTATTTGGGCATCTTCGGCTAAAACCGCTATCCAATAAGCTTTCAGGTAGCCTTCAAGGCTACATGAAAATATTTCCGCGTACTCCGCGGCAAGTTGCACCTTGTTTCCACAACAAACAAAAGGCTACCTGAAACGCGTCTGCTGTATTTTTTCAGGTAGCCTATCCCATGCCTGCCGATTACAATATCCTTTTTCCCCTTGCACCGAACACCAAACCCGCCATGAACCCACACCTATCCCAACTCCAGCCCTACCCCTTCGCCCGTCTGCGCGAAGCCATGCAAGGCGTGAATCCGCCCGAGGGCGTTGTACCCGTGCCGCTGCAAATCGGCGAGCCCAAACACCCCGCCCCCGCCGTGATTACCGATGCGCTCACCGCCGCCCTGCCGCGCCTCGATGCCTATCCGCAAACTGCAGGCCTGCCCGAACTGCGCCAAGCCTGCGCCGGCTTCCTGCAACGCCGCTACGGCCTCGCGCTCGATCCCAGCAGCGAAATCCTGCCTGTGCTGGGCAGCCGCGAAGCCCTATTTTCCTTCGTGCAAGCGGTGTTGGGCGGTAACGAGCAGGAACAGCCCGTGGTGGTGTGCCCCAATCCGTTTTATCAGATTTACGAAGGCGCCGCGCTCCTGGCCGGGGCGGAAACCGCGTTTGCCAACTGCCGCGCCCCGCACTTTAAGCCCGATTGGAGCAGCATTCCTGAGACCGTGTGGCAGCGTGTAAAGCTGGTGTTCGTTTGTTCGCCGCACAACCCCTGCGGCAGCGTGATGCAAAAAGCCGACTGGGCAGAACTCTTTGAATTGCAAAGCCGTTACGGCTTTATCATCGCCGCCGATGAATGCTATTCCGAAATTTATTTCGAAGGCGAGCCGCCCATCGGCTGCCTGCAGGCCGCTGCCGAATTGGGGCGCGATTTCAGCAAACTGGTGATGTTTACCAGCCTCTCCAAACGCTCCAACGTGCCCGGCCTGCGCTCCGGCTTTGTGGCCGGCGATGCCGCGCTGCTCAAGGATTTCCTGCTCTACCGCACCTACCACGGCAGCGCCATGGGCATTCCCGTGCAGATGGCCAGCATCGCCGCCTGGAACGATGAAACGCATGTGCTGGAAAACCGCCGCCTGTATCAGGAAAAATTCGCCCACGTGCTGCCGATTCTGGCGCAGGGTTTTGAGGTAACGCGTCCGGATGCTTCGTTCTATATTTGGCTGCAAGCGCCCGACGGCGACGATTTGGCCTTCGCCCGCACCCTGTGGCGCGAAGCCGCCATCCAAGTGCTGCCTGGCCGCTTTCTGGCGCGCGACACCGTGCAAGGCAACCCCGGCACGGGCTATGTGCGCATCGCGCTGGTCGCCCCCGTGGCCGACTGCGTGGCAGCGGCGGAAAAGATTGTGGCAATCCGCCGGCGTTGTTATCCATAGTACCCAAAGGCTACCTGAAAGCGTGAGCTTCAACGCAGTTAAAACGAACGAAGTGAGTTTCTACGAAGCTAAAGTGCAGCTTTAACACTGCTAAAACCGTTCCACCCTTTGCGCCAATATCAATAAAGGCTACCTGAAAAACCACAATCCGGTTTCAGGTAGCCTTATCGCATCCATTAAGCCACGCTATCTCCTTATGCCAGCATAGCGGGCTAGCAACACTTAAAACCAGGCGGCACGACGCAGACAGCACACACACGGCCAGCGAGCCAGCTCCGCAGTATCCTTATTTTAATTCACGATATAAGCCAAGCAGCCGCGGCAAATCAGTTATAATCCCGCTGTTTCAGTCCCACGTTTCTGCTCCGGATTTTCGGTTATGAGTACACCCGATCCCGCCAAAACCCCGCTGTTGCGGCGGCCTTGGTTTGCCTTCTTCAGCTCCATGCGCTTTGCCGTGGCGCTGCTCTCGCTGCTTGCGCTCGCTTCAGTGATCGGCACGGTACTGCAGCAAAATCAGGCGGAGGTGGCTTATGTGGTGGAATTCGGGCCGTTCTGGCATCAGATTTTCCGTTTCCTCGGCTTGTATGATGTGTATTCCGCGCCGTGGTTTGTGGCTATTTTGGCATTCTTGATGCTCTCCACCGGCCTGTGCCTGTGGCGCAATATCCCGCCTTTCCTGCGCGAAATGAAAAGCTTCCGCCTGAGTGCTTCCGCCCGCTCGCTGGCCGCCATGAAACATAGCACCCTGCTCGCTGCCGCGCCCGCGCCCGAAATTGCCGAACGCTACCTGAAAGTTTCCGGCTTCGCCGTACAAAGCCGACAGCGCGAAGACGGCAGCTTCATCATTGCGGCAAAAAAAGGCAGCCTCAACAAGTGGGGCTACATCTTCGCCCATGCCGCCATCATCGTGATTTGCCTGGGCGGCCTCATCGACAGCAATCTGCCGATTAAGCTGGCTATGTTTTCAGGTAGCCTCAAGCCCAATAAAACTGCCCAGTTCTCCAACGATTTCGGCAAAGAAAGCCGCTTGGGCAGCAATACCTTATCGTTTCGCGGCAATGTAAACATCCGCGAAGGGCAAACCGTGCAGGAAGTGTTTCTCGACACGGGCGACGGGCTCTTGGTGCAGGAATTGCCGTTTAGCGTAACCCTCAAGCAATTCCATGTGGATTACTACGAAAACGGCATGCCGAAAAACTTTGCCAGCGATTTAATCGTAACCGATCGGCAAAGCGGCCAAATCTACACCCCCACCGTGAAAGTGAACCACCCCTTCACCCTGCACGGCATTTCGCTCTACCAGGCCAGCTTCGGCGACGGCGGCTCCGGCCTTACCTTCCGCGCCTGGAACTTGGGCACGCCCTCCGCCGCCAGCACCGAACTCAAAGCCGCCTCGCTCAGCGCTTTCCCGCTGCGCCTGGGCCAAAATCAAAACCAACAATACACGCTCGAATTCACCGAACTGCGCCCGCTGAACGTGGAAGACGAAGAGCAAACCGATAACGCTGCCTCGCAGCCGGCCAATCTGCGACACCGCCTCAACGAGGCACGCAGCGTACAGCAGTCCGATGCCCTGCGCAACGTCGGCCCCACCATCACCTTCCGCCTGCGCGACCAAGCCGGCCAGGCGCGCGAATATGTCAACTACATGCTGCCCCTGCGGCGCGGCGGCGATTTCTACTTCGCCACCGGCGAGCGCGGCAGCAACAGCGAAGACTACCGCTGGCTGATGATTCCGGCCGATAAAAACGGCAAGCCCGACACCTTCATGCACTTGCGCGCCGTGCTGCTTCAGCCTGAGCTGCGCGAAGCTGTGCTCGACCGTGCTGTGGCCGATATGCCCGAGCCTTCCAAAACCCGCTTCCGCGAAGCCTTGCGCAATATTTTGGAGCTGTTCGCCCGCGAAGGTTATGTGGGCATCAACCAATTCGTGGAAAACAAAATCCCCGCTGCCGAACAAGATCGGATGCGCGAATTGTTCTACCAAATGCTGTTCGGCGCTGGCAATATCGCCCTCGAGCAAGCGCTGTCCGAGCAAGGGCTGGACTGGCCGCAAAGCGAAGAGCGCAACCGTTTCCTCATCAACAGTTTCGATGCCTACACCGGCCTCACCCGCTTCAGCTCACCGGTGTTGCTGCAATTAAACGGCTACAACGAAGTGAAATCCTCCGGCCTGCAGATGACCCGCTCGCCCGGTCAAGGCTTGGTGTATCTGGGCTCTGTACTGCTGATTTTGGGTACGGCGCTGATGTTTTACCTGCGCGAACAACGCGCCTGGCTGCTGTATGACAACGGCCAGGCCCGCTTCGCCATGAGCTCTGCCCGCCTCAAACGGCAGCTGGAGCCGATTTTCGCCACACACACACAACACCTCACGCGCCTGGCGCAGGAACTGAACCATGACCAACCCTAACACGCCCGATGCCCTGTCGCAAAAACAGGCAGCCAGTGCCCCACGCTGGCTACCACAGCACGAGCTTTTGCAGGAGCAGCGTTTCTGGAAGCTGCTTTCGGTAGCCGACTGGCTGTTTGCCGCCCTGATGATGGCCATTGCCGCTGCGGTGCAGATTCTGCTGCCGCACCGCATGGACATATATGAAGTGTGCATTTTATGGCTCAGTGCCGCCGCCGCCGTGTGGCTGGGCTGGTTTTACAAACCGCTTCGCCTGCTGATGCCACTGTGCATCGCCCTGGCCTATGCCGCCACCGTGCTCTACGCCGGGCAGATGGCCAACGGTGAACGCTTCCTGCTGCGCTATTTCTTAGCCAGCCAATCGGCTATCGGCTGGCTGTGCGCCCTGGTGCCGATGGCTTGGCTGTGCTACGCGCTCGGCTTGCTCGGCGGCAGCAAACAAGCGGAGACAGACAACACGCCGGCCGTACCCATGCTGCTGCGCATCGCCCGCTACTTGGCTTGGGTGGCCACGGCCATCGGGCTCACCGGCATGCTGGTGCGTTGGCATGAAAGCTATCTGCTCACTCCCGGCAACGGCCATATCCCGCTGTCGAACCTGTATGAAGTGTTCATCCTGTTTATCGTCATCACGGCTTTGATGTTTCTGTATTACGAAGGCAAGTTCCGCCTACATCGGCTGGGCGTGTTTGTGTACACCCTGCAGCTGATTTTAGTCGGCTTCGTGCTGTGGTATACCTTCAGCTACAACGCCCAGCAAATCCGGCCGCTGATTCCCGCCCTGCAATCGTGGTGGATGAAGCTGCATGTGCCGGCCAATTTCATCGGCTACGGTGCATTTTGCTTGGCCGCCTTCCTTGGTGTGGCCGAATTGATGAAACTGCGCCGCCCCTCGTTGAGGCTACCTGAAGCCGAAGTGATTGAAGAAGCCATGTATCAGGCCATCGCCATCGGTTTCCTCTTCTTCACCGTAGCCACCGTGCTCGGCGCACTGTGGGCAGCCGATGCCTGGGGGCGTTATTGGAGCTGGGACCCGAAAGAAAACTGGGCGCTGGTGGTGTGGCTCAACTACGCAGCCTGGCTGCATATCCGCCTGGTGCGCGGCTGGGGCGGCAAGCCATTGGCGTGGTGGGCGATTATCGGCTTCTTCATCACCGCCTTTGCCTTCGTCGGCGTAAATATGTTTTTGGGCGGGCTGCATTCCTACGGCGGGCTGTAAACCGCAAAAAGGCTACCTGAAAGCGCAGCTTCAGGTAGCCTGAATATATAGAGGGATTCATAAAGACCACGGGGAACACCCAGCAGCATCAAAAATCCCTCTATGAGAACTAAACACATCTTTAGTCATGCACAGCTATGAGCTACAAGCAATACATAAGTGTGGCAAGACACACCAATATTGAAACAATCGAAGTGCTCTAGCCATAAAACAAAGCCCCGCTTTTGCGGGGCTTTTGCTTGGTCTCAAACCGCCAAATTATTTGGCAGCGCTGGCAGCAGCTTCAACAGCAGCAGTAGCTTGAGAAGCGGCACCTTCAACGGCAGTAGTAGCAGCAGAAGCAGCACCTTCAACGGCAGCAGTAGCTTGAGAAGCAGCACCTTCAACGGCAGCAGTAGCCTGAGAAGCAGCACCGGCAACATCAGAAGCCATTGCAGCAGCGCCAGAAGCAGCAGAAGCAGCAGAAGCATCAGAAGCGGCAGGAGCCGGAGCAGAACCACCACAAGCAGCCAAGAACAAAGACATCAGGGCAGCGGCCAATAAAGATTTTTTCATGTTGAATTACCTCTAACAAAGTTCAAGTTATAACTTAAAAAATTCCCTATCTGCAGACCTCTAGCCGTCTCACAGATAAATTCCAATCAAGAATTGCCGCGTATTATCCGCTGTTTGGTGGCAGCTGGCAATTAAACTGCCTACTCTACTTACCGCACGCAAGCATCTGCCGCCAAAATCGTTCTTATCTAATGCACTGGGCAAACAATACTATTAATTAACGAATGCCGCCCCGATAAGAATAGTGCTCTACCCCAATCAGAAAAAATAATATATTTTTCATGCCAATACTGACCAAAACCACCTATCGCCCACCTCATTACCATACCTCCCGCCTAGCTGCAAATTACACACAATTAACCAAAATTAACTTGTGCGAAAAAACAACAAGGTCTATTCCTGTCTGCATTAGCCGACATTTTCCCACACCACTTCATTTGAGGTGTATGTCAATCTGTCCGTCCGCATGAACCCCGCCCTCAGCATGAGTGCACACCGCCATTTCCTGCCTAGCAAGCCAACACCATAGCGAAAGCCAAGTTGATTTGCTATAAAATACAGCCTTTGATTTTTCAGGTAGCCTTCTATCATGCTCGTTCTCGGCATCGAATCCTCCTGCGACGAAACCGGCGTGGCGCTCTACAGCACCGAACACGGCCTCATCGGCAACCAGCTGCACACCCAAATGGCCATGCATGCCGAATACGGCGGCGTAGTGCCCGAGCTGGCCAGCCGCGACCACATCCGCCGCCTCGTGCCGCTCACCCAAGCCTGCCTGCACGAAGCCGGCAAAAACTACGCCGACATCGATGCCGTCGCCTACACCCAAGGCCCCGGCCTTGGCGGCGCGCTCTTGGCCGGCTGCGCCTATGCCAACGCGCTCGCCTTTTCGCTGGGCAAACCCGTGATCCCCGTACACCACCTCGAAGGCCACCTGCTCTCTCCGCTGTTAGCCGAAGAAAAACCCGCCTTTCCCTTCGTTGCCCTGCTCGTATCCGGCGGCCACACCCAATTCATGGCCGTGCGCGGCATCAGCGACTACGAACTGCTCGGCGAAAGCGTGGACGATGCCGCCGGCGAAGCCTTCGACAAAACCGCCAAACTGCTCGGCCTGCCCTACCCCGGCGGCGCAAAACTTTCCGAATTGGCCAAGCTCGGCCGCCCCGATGCTTTCACCTTCCCCCGCCCGATGCTGCATTCGCGCGATTTGCAAATGAGCTTCTCCGGCCTCAAAACCGCCGTGCTCACCGCAGTACAAAACGTGCGTGCCGAACATGGCGGCAGCCTGCCGGACACCATCCGCAACGACATCTGCCGCGCCTTCCAAGACGCTGTGGTGGACGTGCTGCTGGCCAAATCCCGCCAAGCCCTGCTGCATACCGGCTACCGCACCCTTGTGGTGGCCGGCGGCGTGGGCGCCAACTGGAAACTGCGTGCCGAACTCGCCGCGCTGCAAGTGCGACCCGGCCCCAAAGCCAAGCCCGAAGCCGTGCGCACCTATTTCCCGCCACTGCCGCTGTGCACCGACAACGGCGCCATGATAGCCTTCGCCGGCGCCATGCACCTGCAACAGGCACAGCCTGCGGCCGGCTTCAACGTGCGCCCGCGCTGGCCGCTGGCAGAAATCGTGCGCTAAACCATCGCATACCTATTTTCAGGTAGCCTTGATGCAATCCGGCACAGGCTACCTGAAAAACATTTAAGGGCTGCCCCAAACATGTGAAACAGCCCTTTTGTATCGCCATCCAACACCGCTGCTAATCGAAATCCCACTTCTTATCAAACACTGCTTTCTCCATAAATTCTTAAAAGCTGTCGGCCACCAGCTCCGTGTACATTTCACCGTATATCAGCCAAATGCGCTGTATGTGGTTTCCCAGATGGGAAAAACAGCATGCCGACACCACAGTAGCCGAAAGGAAACACTGTGCGCAGCACCTCGAATTGCTGCAGTTTATCCACGCTCGCCCCATCCAACCCCCGCCAAACAGCATCTTTAGTTAAGTTGGTTTGCTATAGAGGCAGCGCCGGATGATACCGCGCCACCTTTACACTTTTCAGGTAGCCCGCCCCTTGTCCCCAAACCCTGCTTTCTTGTATCCTTCGCCCTTCCTGTTAAAAATTGCAAAAAACCATCATGACAGCTTTACAAAGATTCAGCCGCTTCATCGGCAACACCTTTGCCCTGTGGGCAGCGCTGTTTGCCATGGCCGGCTTCTTGGCGCCTTCCCTCTTCACCAGCTTCATCGCCCCCTACATCCCCTGGCTTTTGGGCATCATTATGTTCGGCATGGGGCTCACCCTCGCCCCCTCCGACTTCAAAATCCTCGGCCAACACCCCAAAGCCGTGCTCATCGGCGTGGTGGCACAGTTTGTGATTATGCCCACCACCGCCTACTTGCTCTCGCGCACCCTTAATCTGCCGCCGGAAGTGGCCATCGGCGTGGTGCTGGTGGGCGCCTGCCCCGGCGGCACCGCCTCCAACGTAATGACCTTTCTCGCGCGCGGCAACGTGGCGCTCTCCGTGGCCGTTACCTCCATCAGCACCCTGCTCGCACCCCTGCTCACCCCGGCGGTGTTCTTCCTGTTTGCCAACCAATGGATCGATGTTTCCGCCACCACAATGCTGGTCTCCATTTTGCAAATGGTGCTGCTGCCCATCGTGCTGGGCGTGGTGGCGCACACCCTGTTCCGTAAGCAAACCGCCGCCGCTCTCGATGTGCTGCCGCTGATTTCCGTGCTTGCCATCGTGCTGATTATCGGTGCCGTGGTGGCCGGCAGCCGTGCGCAGATTATTGAAACCGGCCTGTTGATTTTCGGCGTGGTGGTGCTGCACAACGCCATCGGCTATGCCTTAGGCTTCCTCGCCGCCAAACTCTTCGGCCTGCCCTACGACGCGCAAAAAACCCTCGCTATCGAAGTCGGCATGCAAAACTCCGGCCTCGGCGCGGCGCTGGCCAAAGCCCACTTCGCTATGATGCCGCTGGTGGCCGTACCCAGCGCCATCTTCAGCGTGTGGCACAATATTTCCGGCTCCCTCCTCGCCTCCTATTGGGCCACCAAAGCCGAAAAGCAGACACAGGCCGCACAAAAGGAAAACACTGCCGCCAAGTAAGCCACACCGGCTGCTGGCAGCAAAAGGCTACCTGAAATTTTCAGGTAGCCTTTTGGCACTCCACATCTAACTCTATCCCTCGTTATCAATCAGGCTTCTTAACAATCTATGTGCAAACGGTTGGGTCTATCTCCCCTCTGCTGGCACAGCCGAACGAAGCACAGTTTTTCGGGGAACAAGGGCTTGCATGTTCGAAGCGGCGCAGCCGCAAGTTGCGAGCCCGCCCGAAAAACTGTGCAGAGTGAGGGAAGTTTAGCGAAGCTAAACCTTTGCCCGCAGTCGCCTTTCTTTTGCTTCCTTTTCTTTGGCGAAACAAAGAAAAGGAAGTGCCTGCGCCGGCATAAGGCGCAAAGGCGAACAGGAAATAAATGGAAAAGGCTACCTGAAACTTGGTAAGCCGCAAGAAACACTGCCTATACCACATGAACACAAAGCATTATGCGATTAAGGTTAGAGAGAAGCCTTTTTGTAGAGCGCCCAAGCACACCGCCGAATCTGATACAATCCGCACCTTTCCCGCCAACTGCCGCCCGGCCCACTGCTATGACCCAACACACCGCCCGCAAACGCTTCGGACAGAACTTTCTGCAAGATTCCCGCATCATTGCCGACATCGTCCAGGCCGTGCGGCCGCAGCCTGCCGATACCGTAGTGGAAATCGGCCCCGGCCTCGGCGCGATTACCGAACCCTTGGCCGCCAAGCTCGATTGCCTGCACGTGTGCGAAATCGACCGCGACATCATCGGCTACCTGAAAACCAGGCCCTATGCCGGCAAGCTCGTTATCCACGAAGGCGACGTATTGCAGTTCGATTTCGCCAGCGTGCCCGGGCGCAAAAAAATCGTCGGCAACCTGCCCTACAACATCTCCACCCCGCTGCTGTTCCACCTCAGCCGCTATGCCGACGAAGTGGAAGACATGCACTTTATGCTGCAAAAAGAAGTGGTGGAACGCATGGTGGCCGAGCCCGGCAGCAACGATTTCGGCCGCTTGAGCGTGATGCTGCAATACTTCTTTGAAATGGAAAAACTGCTCGACGTACCGCCCGAGGCCTTTTCCCCCGCGCCCAAAGTCGATTCCGCCGTGGTGCGGCTGATTCCAGCCAAATACCGCATCGGGCAGGCGCAGGATTTCGAGCAATTCGCCGCCCTGGTGAAACAAGCCTTCCACCAGCGCCGCAAAACCATCCGCAACAACCTCAAAGGTATTGCCGATGATGGCGATTTGCAGGCTGCCGGCATCAGCCCGCAAGAACGCGCCGAACATATCGCGCCCGAAAAATATGTAGCCTTGGCCAACCTGTTAGCCCAAAAGGCCAGCTAAAACACAATCCCGCCCCGCGCCGATTGTTTCAACCGACAACCCAGCCGTTCCGGAAATAGAAAATGATTAAATTCAAAAATGTAAACAAATGGTTTAAAGAACTGCACGTTCTGAGCGACATCAACCTCGAAGTGAAAAAAGGCGAAGTGGTGGTGGTGTGCGGCCCATCCGGCAGCGGCAAATCCACCCTTATCCGCACCGTAAACCAGCTCGAGCAAATCCAAAGCGGCGAAATCTGGGTGGACGGTGTAGACGTGGCCAGTCCCGCCACCGACCTAAACAAAATCCGCGCCGAAGTCGGCTTCGTGTTCCAACATTTCAACCTGTATCCGCATTTGAGCGTGCTGGAAAACATCGTGCTCTCACCGATAAAAGTGAAAAAGCAAAGCCGTGCCCAAGCCGAAGAAAAAGCGCTGCAACTCTTGGAGCGCGTGGGCCTGGCGCATAAAAAAGACGCCATGCCCGGCGAGCTTTCCGGCGGCCAGCAGCAGCGCGTGGCCATTGCCCGCGGCCTGGCCATGGAGCCGCAAGTGATGCTGTTTGACGAGCCCACCTCCGCGCTCGATCCGGAAATGGTGGGCGAAGTGCTTAAAGTGATGAAAGACTTGGCCGAAAGCGGCATGACCATGATGTGCGTTACCCACGAAATGGGCTTTGCCCGCGAAGTGGCCGATCGGATTATCTTCGTGGATCAAGGCAAAATCGTGGAAGTGGACACGCCGGAAGTGTTCTTCACCAACCCCAGCAGCGAGCGGGCGAAGCAGTTTTTGAAACAGGTGATGAAGGCTTAATCAACTGAATTTTCTAGATAAGAAAAGGCTACCTGAAACTTTCAGGTAGCCTTTGTCGCATTGGGCTACACGCTGAAATATTGGAACATAAAGGCCGGCTTTTGGCCGTTTAAAAAATATTCGCCCACGATATAGCCGATGTGTTGCGCTTCGCCCTCTTCATACAGTTTGGCTTCCACGCCCACAGATTCTTCTTCGCTTTCCAGCTCGGCTTGCTCACCCTCTTCATCATCGCTCAAATCGCCGAAGATGCTCAGACCAGTGCTGCCGCATTCAAACTTATCCATCTCCTCCAGGGAAACGAGATATAGCTTGGTTTTGTCTTCAATGAAATCCAGCATATCGTCAATTTCTTCCAGAACCTCGCCGTGAATATCGAATTGCTCGGCCAAGGTTTGGGTGTCTTGCCGCTTGTAGGCATCTAAAAATACTGCAATGGCTTGGTAAATTTCGGTTTTCGGTTTTAACGGGTACATGGCTGCCACTCCGACAATGGAAGATGGATGCTGCTGCGAGCCGGAGGCTACCTGAAATTCCCGGCTTTGCGGAAACTTCGCGGCACTGCATTTTGGCAAACTCCGCTGTGCTCGTTTTAGCGAAACTCGCTTCGTTCGTTTTGGCGAAACTCGCTTTGCTCGTTTTAGCTTCGCAGAAACTCACTAACGTTCGTTTTCAGGTAGCCTTTTCCACATTCGAACGGCAAGCACCAGAACGGGAAATCAAGCCCACGGCTCTTGGTTTACCTGCTGTTCGTAATCTGCCGGCTCTTCGGCTTCTGGCACGGCTTCGTAGCCATTGGTGCCTTGGCGGTACACGGCGGCGCGGTAGGGAAAGCGGGCTATGATTTCGGCAATGGCGGCATCGAGCTCGGCTTTGGTTTCCCACACTTGGCCGCAGTCGTCGCACATAAACAGCGAGCCGTCTTCGGGGTCGAGCTGGGTTACCCAGCCGGTGCAGTGCGGCAGCGGGCAGCGGATTTTGAAGGCTTGGTTCATGATTGGGTTTCCTTGTGTTGTTAGTTAGCGGTTTTCAGATAGCCTTTTGGTTGGCTACCAAATTGTTTGTAAACGATATGGCTTGCTGCAGTTTTCAGGTAGCCTCCGGCGGGAACAGTTTGCCGGGGTTGAACAGGTTATGCGGGTCGAGCTGTCGCTTAATGGCGCGCATCAGCTCGATTTCCACGGGGCTGCGCACGCTGGGCAGCCAGTGGTTTTTCACTTGGCCGATGCCGTGTTCGGCAGCAATCGTGCCCTGGCAGGCAAGGGTGTCTTGATAGACGATGCGGTTGATGCCGTCTTCGTACTCGTAGGCCTGGTTGCTGCGGATGTGCGGCAGGAAGGTATTGAAATGCAGGCTGCCGTCGCCAAGGTGGCCGAATACGATGATTTCGATGCCCTCATAGGCCTGCTTGAGCGCGGCGGAGGCGTTGGCCACCAATTCGGCCACGCGGGCGATGGGCACGGCGATGTCGTGTTTGATGCTGGCACCGAGCGCTTTTTGCGCGACGGAGATGTCTTCGCGCAGCCGCCACAGTTCGGCGCGTTCGCCCTCCGACTGCGCCAGCACGGCGTTTTCCCAGCCACCAGCAAACAAAAATTCGGCCACATCATTAGCCAATTCAGGCTGGAGCAGGCTGTCGTTCAATTCGAGCAAGACATGCCACTCGGCATCAATCGGCGGGCTGAGGCGGCTATAGGCGGCGGAGAGGGCAAGCGCGGAGCGGCTTACCAGCTCGAAGCTGCACAGCCGCTCGGCGAAACGGCCTTGGATGTGGGTGAGCAGGCGCACGGCTTCTTCAATACTGTCTAAGCCAACCCAGACGGTAGCGGTGGTTTGCGGCGGGGAGAAGAGCTTAAGCGTGGCGGCGGTGATGATGCCGAGCGTGCCTTCGCTGCCGATGAAGAGCTGGCGGATGTCATAGCCAGTGGTGTTTTTGTGCAACGGGGCAAGGTGGGAGAGCAGGCTGCCGTCGGGCAACACCACTTCCAGCCCGAGCACCAAATCACGCGTGGTGCCGTAGCGCACCACGTTCAGCCCGCCGGCGTTACAGGCGATGTTGCCGCCGATTTGGCAGGAGCCTTCGCTGGCGAGGCTGAGCGGAAACAGCCGCCCGGCTTGGGCTGCGGCTTCCTGCACGTTTTGCAGAATCGCGCCGGCTTCCACGGTTATGGCGTTGTCGGCCAGGCTGAGGCTGCGGATGCGGTTGAGCCGCGAGAGATTGAGCAAAATACCGCCGTTTGGCACAGCCGCGCCGCACAGGCCGGTGTTGCCGCCCTGCGGGGTAATCGGCACGCGATGTTCGGCACACCAGCGCACCAGCTTCTGCACATTTTCCACGCTATCGGGCATCACCGCGGCGGCAGCCTGGCCGATATAACGGCCGCGCCGGTCGGCAAGCAGCGGAGCGGGGTCGGCAATGATTTCGCGTTCGCTGAGCAAAGCACGCAGGGCTTGCGGAATATGGGCGGGATTCATTTGAGGCTACCTGAAAGATTGGGATGGGCAGTATTGTAGCGGCAAGACCGAGGTTTCAGGTAGCCTTCAGCCATCGGCAGGCTACCTGAAAACCGAATACCGAATATTGCTTAAAAGTAATTTTTCATCACCACTAATCTAACTTTACTTTTCCAGCCAAGCGCCGTATAGTCGACCAAGTTTTAGCACCCACACCCCAAAGGAACCCTAATGAACAACACCCCGCAAAACCCCGTAAGCTGGTTTGCCATCAACGTGCAGGATTTGGTACGTGCCGCCCGCTTCTACGAAACCGTGTTCGGCCTGCCCCTGCAAGAAGTGCCCGGCAAAAACCCGCAGCACAAGATGTATCTGTTTACCCCCGCTTGGGAACAACACGGCATCGGCGGCATGCTTTGGCACGACCCTGCCGCACAACCCGCCGGCCAAGGCGGCATTACCGTGTTTTTCAACTGCGCCGACTGCACCGAAACCGCCCGCGCCGCCGAAGCGGCCGGCGGCAAAATACTCACCGCCAAATTTCCCATTGCCAACGGCTTTGCCGCCTTTATCGAGGATAGCGAAGGCAACCGCATCGGCCTGCATTCGCCCGCTTAAAATTTCAGGTAGCCCATGCCCAGCCCTATCAATATTGCCGAACTGCGCCGCCGCAACCTGCGCGAATGGATCGACCGCCTGCACCAAGGCCGGCAGATTGATTTCGTATCCGCCACCGGCATCAACCAAGGCGAACTCTCCGCCCTGCTGAAAAACAAGCCGTTCGGCGAGCGCAAAGCCCGCAAAATCGAACACAGTGCCGGCATGCCCGCGCTGTGGCTCGATACTGACCACAGCCAGCCCGCATCTGCTCCACAACCCACCCACAGGAACACCCATCCCATGTCCGCCCCCATTTCCACCATCCCCGAAATTCTGGCCGACCTCAAAGCCGGCAAAATGGTCATCATCACCGATGCCGAAGACCGCGAAAACGAAGGCGACCTGCTCATGGCCGCCCAATTCGTTACCCCCGAAGCCATCAACTTCATGATCAAACACGCCCGCGGCCTGGTGTGCCTGCCGATGGCCGAAGAGCTGGTAGACAAACTCAAACTCCCCCTCATGACCCAGCACAACGGCGCGCAATACGGCACCAACTTCACCGTATCCATCGAAGCCGCCCATGGTATTTCCACCGGCATTTCCGCCGCCGACCGCGCGCTCACCATCCAAACCGCCGTCTCCCCTGCCGCCCGGCCGGAAGACATCGTCCAGCCCGGCCACATCTTCCCCCTGCGCGCCCAAAAAGGCGGCGTACTGGTGCGCGCCGGCCACACCGAAGCCGGTGTTGATTTAGCCCAAATGTGCGGCCTCATCCCCGCTGCCGTTATCTGCGAAATCATCAACGACGACGGCACCATGGCACGCATGCCCGAGCTCACCGAATTCGCCCGGCAGCACGGTCTTAAAATCGGTACCATCACCGACCTCATCGAATACCGCAGCCGCACCGAAACCCTGCTCGAAGAAATGGGCAGCAGCCCCATCCACACCCCTTGGGGCGATTTCCGCCAGCACGTCTATGTAGACAAACTCTCCGGCGAAACCCACCTCGCCTTGGTGAAAGGCAGCCCCCAGCCCGACACCGAAACCCTCGTGCGCGTACACGAGCCCTTCAGCGCCATGGATTTCCTGCAAACCAACCCCCGCCACTCCTGGCCGCTGCCGCAAGCCCTCGAGCGCATCCAAGCCGCCGAACACGGCGTCGCCATCCTGCTGCACCGCACCGAAGACGGCGCCGCCCTGCTCGACCGCACCCTGCCCAAAGGCCAAAGCCAAACCCGCCAATGGGACAGCAAAACCTACGGCATCGGCGCGCAAATCCTCGCCAACCTCCACGTGAAAAAAATGCGCGTGCTCGGCCAGCCATCCTCCCTCACCGGCCTCACCGGCTTCGGGTTGGAAGTGACCGGGTTTGAGAGCATGGAATAAAAGCGATCGTTGCAAGCAAAGGCTACCTGAAAACGAACGTTAGTGAGTTTCTGCGAAGCTAAAACGCAGCGCAGCAAAGTTTCTGCGAAGCCAAAACTTTCAGGTAGCCTTTGCTTATCCACCAATTTATATGGCGATCGGCACATCACCAGCCCGTAGCAAGATGTGCAACCTCTCTCATGCAAAACTCTCCCCATTACTGTAAACCGTAGATCAGGCATTTATGTCCAATAGTCCACAACCGAGAAACTTAAAATAAAGGCTACCTGAAAACCAAATTTTGCACTTTCAGGTAGCCTCTCATCCGCGGCCATTGCCTTTATCTATCGGGCACAAACGACAAGCGCCAAGCGGGCTGACAAGGGTTTCGGCCACGGCGTATAATCCCCTATGCTGTTCAACCGCCCTGCCGACAAACTATTTGCCACACCAATTGGCAGCTAAACAATTAATAAACAATAACAATTTTAGAGCAATCCAAAGGAACACCCTCATGGCACAACCCGCAGCCCAACCACCCAAAGAACAGGTGATTTCCCTGTATCAGGGCGCGAAACGTATTCATCCCAAGCTGGCCAAAGGCCGTTTTGCCAACCTGCGCCTGTGGGCTATTCTGGCCACGCAGTTCGTGTTTTATGTTACCCCCTGGTTCAATCTGCACGGCCGCCAGGCAGTGTGGTTCGACATTCCCGGCCGCCGCTTCCATATCTTCGCCTTCACCCTAGTGCCCAACGATTTGATCTACCTCACCGGTCTGCTGCTTCTCTCGGCTTTCGGCCTGTTTTGGTGGACCACCATCGCCGGGCGCTTGTGGTGCGGCTATGCCTGCCCGCAAACGGTCTATACCGAAATCATGCTGTGGATCGACCACTTGGTAGAGGGCGACCGCAACAAACGGCTCAAGCTCGATAAATCGCCGTGGAACTTCACCAAAATCCGCATTAAAGCCACCAAATATCTGCTGATTTTTCTGGTATGCGCTTGGACGGGCATCACGTTTGCCGGCTGGTTCAGCCCCATCCGCGCGCTGGTAACCCACATCTTCACCTTCAACTGGGCGGCCGTTTCTGGCGCAGCACTGATTGCCGCCACGCTGTATGGCGGGGCTACTTGGCTATTTGCCCACATCATGCGCGAACAGGTGTGCAAATACATGTGCCCCTATGCCCGCTTCCAAAGCGCCATGTTCGACCGCGACACGCTGATTATTTCCTACGACCCGGCACGCGGCGAGCCGCGCGGTGCGCGTAAGAAAAACGTGCAGCGCGAAGACTCCGATTTGGGCGACTGCATCAACTGCACCTTGTGCGTACAGGTATGCCCGGTGGGCATCGACATCCGCAATGGCCTGCAATACGAATGCATCGGCTGTGCCGCCTGCATTGATGTGTGCGATGAGGTGATGGACAAAATGGGCTATCCGCGCGGCCTCATCCGCTACACCACCGAAGGCGCGTTGGAAAAAGACTATCCGGAAAACAAAATCCCGCGCCGTATGTTGCGTCCGCGCGTATTGGGCTATGGTGCGGTGTTGGCCGCAGTGGCCGTTGGCTTGGTGGTCGGCCTTCTGCTGCGCCAGGATGTGCACATCGACATCATCAAAGACCGGGGCGTGATGGTGCGCCAAAACCAAGACGGCTGGCTGGAAAACGCCTATAACCTGCGCATTACCAATGCCAGCGAACACACCAAAATCCTTACCGCGTCAGTGGCCGGCTTGGAAGACATCAAAATCACCGGCCTGCCTGAAGGCGGCCTGCGCCTCAACGGCAGCGACAGCATTTCCATTCCTGTTCAGGTAGCCGTGCTGCCCGATTATGCCGAGCCGGGCAGCAACCCCATCGTCTTCACCTTCCGCTATGCCGATCCCGAAAAGCCGAACGAAGCCGAAACCATCACCACCAAAAGTACCTTCACCGGAGAATAAGCGCATGAGCACGCCCACCCCGCCCCACGCTGGCCGCAGCCCGGCCAAACCGTGGTACAAATATCCTTGGCCATGGCTGCTGATGGCCGGGCCGGCTATCGTGGTGGTGGCCGCTTTCTACACTTATCACCTTGCCGCCACCCGCAACAATCCTTCGTTGGTTACCGACGATTACTACCGAGAAGGCAAAAATATCGCGCTGCAAATGGAACGCGATGAAGAAGCCGAACGTCGGCAAATCCGTGCCGAATTGCTCATCAGCCCCGACAACAACCGCGCCAAAGTCCTGCTCAGCGGCAATATCGAGCCCAATGTACCGATCAAACTGCTGTGGCTGCATCCCGCCCGCAGCGAATACGACCAAACCGTAGAGATGCAGCAACAGGGTAGTGCCGCAGTAGCAGCGAATCGGGTAGAATATGCCGCCGTTTTCCAATCCCTCCGCCCTGCCGACCATTGGTATGTGCGCCTGGAAGACAGCACTGGCAAGTGGCGTGTGCAAGGCATTTGGTATCCCAAACGCGGCAACAGCCTAAGCTTGGTGCCGATGCCGCAGCCGGTGGCGCCCAATCCGCCGAAAACCGAGCAATCCAGCTAAAACCCTGCTTGCCTTCTAACAATCCGGCTCTCCCTGGATGAAGCAAGAACTGCTGCGGCGATCGTTGCTTTATTCGGCGTAGCGGCGCAGATTACGATTTTATTTTATTGGCACCTCCACTTTCAGGTAGCCTTACTCCTCCACCCCATCATTAAGGACTATATTCCATGGACGATATGCTGAAACAAGCCGCCCTCGATTTTCACCAATATCCGCAGCCCGGCAAAATTCAGGTAGCCCCCACCAAAGCGCTGGCCACCCAGCACGACCTGTCGCTGGCCTATTCTCCGGGTGTGGCCGCTCCCTGCCTGGAAATCCAAGCCAATCCGCAGGATTCCTACAAATACACCGCACGCGGCAACCTGGTGGCCGTGGTTTCCAACGGCACGGCCGTGCTCGGTTTGGGCAATATCGGCGCCGAGGCCAGTAAACCGGTGATGGAAGGCAAAGGCGTATTGTTTAAAAAATTCGCCGGCATCGACGTGTTCGATATCGAAATCAATGAAACCGACCCCGAAAAACTGGTGGACATCATCGCCTCGCTCGAGCCTACTTTCGGCGGCATCAACCTGGAAGACATCAAAGCGCCCGAATGCTTCTACATTGAGAAAAAACTGCGCGAACGCTGCAAAATCCCGGTATTCCACGACGACCAACACGGCACGGCCATCATCACCGCCGCCACCGTTCTCAACGGGCTGCGCCTGGTGGGCAAAGACATCGGCCAAGTGCGCTTGGTATGCTCCGGCGCCGGTGCTGCCGCCATTGCCTGCCTCGACTTGCTCGTGGCTTTGGGCATGAAACGCGAAAACATCACCGTGTGCGACTCCAAAGGCGTGATCTACCAAACCCGCGAAGACCGCGAACGCATGGATGCCAGCAAAGTGCGCTATGCCATTGAAGACAAAGGCTGGCGCAAACTTGGCGATGCCGTGCCCGGCGCCGACATCTTCCTCGGCCTCTCCGGCCCCAATGTGTTGAGCACCGATATGCTCAAACAAATGACCGCTTCGCCCATCGTGCTGGCCATGGCCAACCCGCAGCCCGAAATTTGGCCGCCGGAAGCCAAAGCAGCCCGCCCCGATGTGATTATCGGCACCGGCCGTTCCGACTTCCCCAACCAGGTGAACAACGTTCTCTGCTTCCCTTTCATCTTCCGCGGCGCACTCGATGTGGGTGCCACCACCATCAACGAAGAAATGAAGCTGGCTGCCGTGCGCGCCATTGCCGATTTGGCCATGGCCGAGCAAAACGACAAAGTTGCCACCGCCTACACCGGCGCCGAGCTGAAATTCGGCCCCGAATACCTGATTCCCAAACCCTTCGACCCGCGCCTGATTTCCCGTGTAGCGCCTGCCGTGGCCAAAGCCGCCATGGATTCCGGCGTGGCCACCCGCCCGATTGCCGATTTCGCCGCTTACGAAGAAAAGCTGAACGAATTTGTTTATAAATCCGGCCTGTTTATGAAACCCATCTTCGCCCAAGCGCGCCAAGCCCTCAAACGCGTGGTGTTGGCCGAAGGCGAAGACGAGCGTGTGCTGCACGCCACCCAACAGATTGTGTCTGCCAAACTGGCCACGCCGATTCTCATCGGCCGCCCTGCGGTGATCGAAGCCCGTATCCAAAAAATGGGCCTCACTATCCGCGCCGGCAGCGATTTCGAAATCGTCAACAACGAAAACGCCCCCCGCTTCCGCGAATACTGGCAAACCTACTACAACCTGCAAAAACGCAACGGCATCAGCCCCGATTTGGCGCAACGCCACGTGATTGCCAACCCCACCCTCATCGGCGCGCTCATGCTGCACTTAGGCCACGCCGATGCCATGGTGTGCGGCACAGTCGGCCACTTCCGTCATCATTTGGATGTTGTTTCTAATGTTGTCGGCTACAGCAACCCCGAACACACCGCCTGCGCCATGAACGCGCTGATTTTCGGCGGCCAAAACTTGTTCATCGTCGATACCTATGTAAACGCCAATCCGACCGCCGAGCAGATTGCCCAAAGTACGCTGATGTGTGCCGAAGAAATCCGACGCTTCGGCATCACGCCCAGGGTCGCGCTGTTGTCGCACTCCAACTTCGGCTCCGTGCCCTCTGACAGTGCCGAAAAAATGCGCCATGCGCTTGAACTCATTCGTCAAGCCGCCCCGCAGCTGGAAATCGACGGCGAAATGCAGGGCGATGCCGCCTTGGTGGAAAGCCTGCGCCAGCAAAGCATGCCCGACTCCACCCTGAAAGGCGCTGCCAACCTCCTGGTGATGCCCAATGTGGAAGCCGCCAACATCAGCTGCAACCTGCTGCGCGTCGCCAGCCCCGACGGCGTAACCGTGGGTCCGATTCTGCTGGGCATGAAAAAACCTGTGCACATCATCAACCAGCTCGCCTCCGTGCGCCGCTTGGTAAACATGGTGGCACTGGCCGCCGTGGATGCACAGCGCCAAGGCTAAACCAGCTGCAACAGTAAAAATCAAGGCTACCTGAAATTTCAGGTAGCCTTTTCTGCCGCCACACTTTTGCCTCCCACAAACACCGAATTAGCTTATAATCCGGTCTTCAAACACATACCCCCCGTTGCGGAGCAGAATAATGAACTTTTTCGAACAAGCCCGATTCAACATGGTCGAACAGCAAATCCGCCCTTGGAGCGTATTGGATTTCGATGTTCTCGACGCCTTGGCCGAAGTGCCGCGCGAACAATTCGTTGCCCCCGAACAGCAAGCCTGCGCCTACGCCGATCTCTCCCTGCCCATGCCCAACGGCAGCGCCATGCTTGAGCCCAAAGTGGTTGCCCGCCTGATTCAAGGCCTGAAGCTCACCAAACAAGACACTGTGCTCGAAATCGGCACCGGTTCCGGCTACGCCACCGCCGTGCTGGCCAAACTTGCCGGCCGCGTCATCACCGTAGACACCGACGAAGCCCAACAGCAAAAAGCCAAAGCCGTGCTCGACCGCCTCGGCCTCACCAATATCGACTACCGCATCGGCGACGGCCTGGTGAACCCGCCCATCGCCACCGTGAGCGCCATCTACGTGGGCGGCTCCTGCCCCGTGATGCCGGAAACCCTGCGAAATAAATTAACCGCCGGCGGCCGCATGGCCGTAATCGTCGGCCAAGAACCCGTAATGCGCGCCCTGCTCGTGCAATGCAACGGCGAAGCCGGCTGCGAACAAAGCGTGATGTTCGACACCGTTGCCCCTGCCCTCGGCGGCCCCGCCGTGAAAAAACCCTCATCGTTCCGCTTCTAAAAACTTTCAGGTAGCCTCACTGGAAAGGCTACCTGAAATTTATAGTCGTCAGCTGGTATAAAAATAAGGTGAATCAACACCATATCATGCCATTTTAAAAACGACCAAGCAACAAAAAGGCAGCCAACCGGCTGCCTTCCCAAATAACTGGCGCACCCAACAGGGATCGAACCTGTGACCTTCAGCTTCGGAAACTGACACTCTATCCAACTGAGCTATGGGTGCGAGAAGCGCGTAAGATTAACCCAAAACCGGCACAAAGGCAAAAAATTTTGTCTCCTTCCGGCGGCAAAGCGGCACAGAATAGAATTTTACGATTGGAAGCTATAAGCGAATTCAGTATAATTTCGCACAATCTTACAAACCGAAACCAAACCTGTATCAGCCGGATTGAACGTGAATCCAAAAGAAGCGTTCAATAATCTGATTATGTGAAGGTTTCACACCAATAAACAAGCATGCTGCCGCATGCGCCCATAACGACCACAAACCATAAAGCCCATACCATGAACACCACTGCTAACAACATCAAAGGCTCAGCCGCCATCACCTTTATCGGCGGCCTGCTCGTTTTGCTGATTACCCTCTTCCTCCTGGTTAAGCTTGCCACCACCGGCTACTACAGCAACGTTTCCGATATGCAGCCCAGCGCTGTGGAAACCCGTATTCAGCCCACTGGCCGCCTCACTATGGGTGACGGTACGCCTGTTGGCGAACGCGAAGGCAAGCAAGTGTTCGATAAAGTCTGCATCCAATGCCACGGTGCCGACAAAAACGTTGCCTTCGCGCCCAAAGTTACCCATAACGACGAATGGAGCGCCCGCATCGCCAAAGGCTTCGACACTCTCGTTGTCCACGCCATCAACGGCTTCAATGGCGCAGGCCAAATGCCAGCACGCGGTGGCGACAGCACCCTCACCGATGATGAGGTAGCCCGCGCCGTGGCCTACATGACCAACCAATCCGGCGGCAACTTTACCGCCCCCGCCGTGCAAAAAGGCGATGCCGCCGCCTCTGGCGCATCCGCCCCGGCCGGCCAATCTGCCGCCGCCAATGGCGAAGCCGTGTTCAACAAACTGTGCATCGCCTGCCACGCCGCCAATTCCGCCTTCCCCAACTCGCCCAAAATCACTCACAACGACGAATGGGCACCGCGCCTGGTACAAGGCCGCGCCACCTTGGTGCAACACGCCATCCAAGGCTTTAAAACCATGCCTGCCCGCGGTGGTGATGCCAACCTGAGCGATGCCGACGTGGAAGCTGCCGTGGTGTATATGGCCAACCAATCCGGCGGCAAACTGTAAGTCTGTCCTTCCATCATAAAGGCTACCTGAAAATTTTCAGGTAGCCTTTATTTCGCACATCAATCAAGCGGCCTGGCTATCCTGCCGCTTGCAAAAACGCCGCCATCCGTCGCTCGAATGCCCGCACTGCCTGCCGATCGGCACGCGGCGCCATACACAACTGCGCTTGGTGGTAGCCGTTCAACAGTCGGCAGCACATGCCTACCATACTTATCCCAGCCGAGGCAGACCTGCAAACCACGCCAGTTAAACAGGAAATCTTGGCATAAGTAACAAAAAAGGTGCTATTTCAGAGAACCTTGCCAGTAAGTAACA
>NZ_DBHKXY010000008.1:0-56694 GCF_057315495.1 Eikenella sp. | reverse complement strand
CATGGCTAAGGAAAAATTTGAACGTAGCAAACCGCACGTAAACGTTGGCACCATTGGTCACGTTGACCATGGTAAGACCACACTTACAGCAGCATTGACCACTATTTTGGCTGAAAAATTCGGCGGTCAAGCTAAAGCTTATGATCAGATTGACAATGCTCCGGAAGAAAAAGCCCGCGGTATTACCATTAACACCGCCCACGTAGAGTACGAAACCGAAGGTCGCCACTACGCTCACGTAGACTGCCCCGGTCACGCCGACTACGTAAAAAACATGATTACCGGTGCTGCCCAGATGGACGGTGCTATTCTAGTGGTATCCGCTGCTGACGGTCCTATGCCGCAGACTCGCGAACACATCCTGCTGGCTCGTCAGGTAGGCGTACCCTACATCCTCGTATTCATGAACAAATGCGACATGGTAGACGATGCCGAACTGCTTGAGTTGGTTGAAATGGAAATTCGCGACCTGCTCTCCAGCTACGACTTCCCCGGCGACGACTGCCCGATCGTACAAGGTTCCGCTCTCAAAGCCCTCGAAGGCGATGCCGGCTACAAAGAAAAAATCTTCGAACTGGCTGCTGCTTTGGATAGCTATATCCCCACTCCTCAGCGCGCCGTAGACAAACCCTTCCTGCTGCCGATCGAAGACGTATTCTCTATCTCTGGTCGCGGTACTGTGGTAACCGGTCGTGTAGAGCGTGGTATCATCAAAGTGGGCGAAGAGATCGAAATCGTTGGTCTGAAACCCACTCAGAAAACCACCTGTACCGGTGTGGAAATGTTCCGCAAGCTGCTGGACGAAGGTCAGGCTGGTGACAACGTAGGCGTACTGCTGCGCGGTACCAAACGTGAAGAAGTTGAGCGTGGTCAAGTGCTGGCTAAACCTGGCACCATCACTCCGCACACCAAATTCAAAGCCGAAGTATACGTATTGAGCAAAGAAGAAGGTGGTCGTCACACCCCGTTCTTCGCCAACTACCGTCCACAGTTCTACTTCCGTACTACTGACGTAACCGGTGCTGTAGAGCTGGAGCCTGGTGTGGAAATGGTTATGCCAGGTGAGAACGTAACCATCACCGTAGAACTGATTGCTCCGATCGCTATGGAAGAAGGTCTGCGCTTTGCGATTCGCGAAGGTGGCCGTACGGTAGGTGC
Source organism: Eikenella sp. (assembly GCF_057315495.1). Taxonomy (NCBI): domain Bacteria; kingdom Pseudomonadati; phylum Pseudomonadota; class Betaproteobacteria; order Neisseriales; family Neisseriaceae; genus Eikenella; species Eikenella sp. Next base: position 55,536 of record NZ_DBHKXY010000008.1, on the reverse strand, counting down.
CGGTGTGGTGGCTTCCGTGATCGCTTAAAGGTTAGAGGCCAGTAGCTCAATTGGTAGAGTATCGGTCTCCAAAACCGAGGGTTGGGGGTTCGAGACCCTCCTGGCCTGCCAAAAGAAAGACTAACCGGCCTCCCGGTTAGTCTTTTGTTTTATGCTGTTTTATAAAGAACTATGAAGTTTAGGGTGGTTGCAAATGAGTGATCGTAAGCAGAAAGTAAAAGAGATGTCCGTTGCTTCGTTGAAGCAGGCTCGCCAGGAATTGCGTGATCGAGGGCAAGTTGCTCAACGTAAGGCTGGAAAAGGAAATGGCGCTAAATTATTTTTGGCAGCTGCTTTGGTTATCGGTGGGGCGATTGGTTTTTCATTTCTGTCTCAGCAGCCGCTATATGTGCGAGGTACCATTTTAGGGGTCTCGTTGTTGCTCTCTGGGCTAATTGTTTTCTTCTGGTGTGATACTGGTCCTGGGTTAATTCGGTATATCAAGGATTCTGTTGTTGAGATTAAGAAGGTTGTTTGGCCGCCTAAAAACGAGGCTTGGCGCAATACATTCTTCGTTTTGATGTTCACGGCAGTGCTAACTTTATTTTTGTGGTTGGTGGATTCTTTTTTGGTGTGGTTATTTACGAAAATTGCTGAGTAATTTGCAGGGGCGAGAAAATGGCTAAAAATTGGTATGTCATCCAAGCTTATTCTGGGTTCGAGAAGAATGTGCAGAAGACTCTGAAGGAGCGGATCGCAAGAGAGGGGATGGAGGGGCTTTTTGGTCAGATTCTGGTACCAGTTGAAGAGGTTGTTGGTATTAAGAATGGTCGGAAGACAGTTAGTGAGCGTAAGTTTTTTCCAGGTTATGTATTGATAGAAATGGAAATGACTGATGAATCATGGCACTTAGTCAAGAGTATACCTAGGGTTAATGGGTTTATTGGGGGTACTGCTAACCATCCTTTGCCAATTTCTCAACGAGAAGTTGATGTGATAATGTCTCAGGTGTCGGATGCTGCTGGCTCTGAGAAGAAGCCTAAGCCACGAGTTGAGTTTGTGGTTGGACAGCAGATCAGGGTAAGCGAAGGCCCATTTTCTGACTTTAACGGGTTGGTTGATGTTGTCGACTATGAGCGCAATAAGCTGCGAGTTCTGGTGCAAATTTTTGGTCGAGAAACGCCTGTTGAGCTGGATTTTAGTCAGGTAGAGAAGATTTAGTCTGATTGCTTGGCAATGAGTAAGAGTTTAGTTATAATACGCGGCTTGATTTTTGGGGAGCAGAATTTCTGCGTGTTACCCGTTATTTAGGAGCTAAATGTGGCAAAGAAAATTGTAGGTTATATTAAGTTGCAGATCCCTGCAGGGAAGGCTAATCCTTCTCCTCCGGTTGGTCCGGCACTGGGTCAGCGTGGTTTGAATATCATGGAATTTTGTAAGGCATTTAATGCGGCTACGCAAAATGTGGAGCCTGGGCTGCCTATTCCAGTGGTGATTACTGCGTTTGCGGATAAGTCTTTTACATTTGTAATGAAGACTCCTCCGGCCAGTATTTTGCTGAAAAAAGCTGCTGGTTTGCAGAAGGGTAGTTCAAATCCGTTGACTAGCAAGGTGGGTAAGGTTACCCGTGCCCAGTTGGAAGAAATTGCCAAGACTAAAGAGCCTGATTTGACTGCGGCTGATTTGGACGCGGCGGTTCGTACTATTGCTGGTTCTGCCCGTTCCATGGGCTTGGATGTGGAGGGTGTGTAATGGCTAAGTTGTCTAAACGTTTCCAGGGTTTGCGCTCTTCTATTGATTCAAATGTGCACTACTCAATTGATGAAGCAATTGAGTTGGTGAAGAAAACGGCTACAGCCAAATTTGATGAGTCTGTTGATGTTGCTATCAATTTGGGCGTGGATTCACGTAAATCTGATCAAGTAATCCGTGGATCTGTTGTATTGCCAAAAGGTACTGGTAAAACTGTTCGTGTGGCGGTATTTACTCAAGGTGCCAATGTTGAGGTGGCAAAAGAAGCAGGCGCTGATGTGGTTGGGTTTGAGGATCTGGCCGCTGAGGTAAAAGCGGGTAACTTGGATTTTGATGTTGTTATTGCCTCTCCTGATGCGATGCGTATTGTTGGCCAGTTGGGTACTATCTTGGGGCCGCGCGGTTTGATGCCAAATCCGAAGGTGGGTACGGTTACGCCAAATGTGGCAGAAGCTGTGCGCAATGCCAAAGCCGGTCAGGTTCAGTATCGCACTGATAAGGCTGGCGTGGTGCATGCTACCATTGGTCGCGCTTCTTTTGCGGCGGCTGATTTGCGCGAAAACTTCAATACCCTGTTGGATGCAGTGGTGAAGGCGAAGCCAGCTGCTACCAAGGGTCAGTATTTGAAGAAAATCGCATTATCTAGCACCATGGGCCCTGGTGTCCGTGTAGATGTTGGTAGCGTGTCTAATTAGAAGAAATTTTCAGGTAGCCTTTGCTAGCTGCGGAGGCTGCCTGAAATATGGACTGCTTATGCTTGATTGTAAGTAGAGTCCAAGACCGTAGGGATCGTGAGATTTAATATTTTACCCTACGTAGACGGTGGTCCTGAGATTATGAGCAAGCAATTGCTTGCAAAATGTCTTTTCAGGTTGCCGAGCTGGTGGATGTCGCTAGACGTTCTTTGATAAACAGTAGGAGGTAGACCTTGAGTCTTAGTATTGAAACTAAAAAAGCAGTTGTGGAAGAGATTGTTGCCGGTATCGGCAATGCTCAGACCATGGTGCTTGCCGAATACCGCGGTATCAGCGTTGCTAGTATGACCGAATTGCGTGCCAATGCTCGTAAGGAAGGAGTGTACTTGCGTGTTTTGAAAAACACGTTGGCTCGTCGTGCGGTGGAAGGCACTCCTTTTGCTGGGTTGGCTGAGCATATGGTTGGCCCGTTGGTATATGCAGCATCTGAAGATGCTGTAGCTGCTGCAAAAGTGTTGCACCAATTCTCTAAAAAAGATGAGAAGCTGATCATTAAAGCAGGCTCTTATGACGGTGCGGTGATGGATGCCGCTCAGGTGGGTCAGCTGGCTGCAATTCCGAGTCGTGAAGAATTGTTGTCCAAATTGCTGTTCCTCATGCAGGCTCCGTTGTCTGGCATGGCTCGCGTCTTGGCTGCTCTGGCTGAGAAAAAAGCTGCTGAAGAAGTATCTGCTTAACTATTTTTTATGTTTTACTTATTCATTCAATTAGGAGTTTGATAGCATGGCTATTACTAAAGAAGACATTTTGGAAGCAATCGGTGGTTTGACTGTAATGGAGTTGAACGACTTGGTAAAAGAATTTGAAACCAAGTTCGGCGTTTCTGCTGCTGCCGTTGCTATTGCTGCTGGTCCTGGTGCTGCTGGTGGTGAAGCTGAAGCCAAGTCTGAGGTAGACGTTATTTTGGCCGCCGCTGGCGATCAAAAAGTAGGCGTGATTAAAGTGGTTCGTGCCATTACTGGCTTGGGCTTGAAGGAAGCTAAAGACATGGTTGATGGCGCTCCGAAGACCATCAAAGAAGGCGTTACTCCTGCTGAAGCTGAAGAAATCAAGAAACAGCTGGAAGAAGCTGGCGCCAAAGTGGAAATCAAATAAGTATTTTCTCGCTAACAGGCTGGCAGGTATCTGCCAGCCTTGTTTCGCTTGGAGATTAGGATTAAGTAATAATTTACATATATTTGCTATCCAAGCCGGCTTCTATGGCAAATATATGTAAATTTTAGAGTGGTAGTGGATGTTGCTATCGTTCAAGTGGGAATCAATCTCTCTCATTATCCGGAGTGTTCAACAATGAGTTATTCAGTTACTGAAAAAAAACGTATCCGAAAGAGCTTTGCTAAGCGTGATAGTGTGCTGGAAGTGCCATATTTGCTGGCTACCCAGCTGGAGTCTTACCGAAAATTTCTCCAGCAGGAAACTGCTTTTGATAAGCGCTTGGACGAAGGCTTGCAGGCTGCATTCAATTCTATTTTCCCGATTGTGAGTCACAATGGATATGCTCGGTTGGAATTTACTCATTACATCTTGGGGGAGCCATTATTTGATATTGCCGAATGCCAGTTGCGTGGCATCACTTATGCTGCCCCGTTGCGTGCCCGTATCCGATTGGTGATTTTGGATAAGGAATCTTCTAAGCCCAATGTGGTGAAAGAAGTGCGCGAGAATGAAGTTTATATGGGCGAAATCCCGCTGATGACTCCTTATGGCTCATTCATCATTAACGGAACTGAACGCGTAATTGTGTCTCAACTGCACCGTTCTCCGGGGGTATTCTTTGAACATGACCGGGGCAAAACTCACTCTTCAGGCAAGTTGCTGTTTTCTGCACGTATTATTCCCTATCGCGGCTCATGGCTGGATTTAGAGTTTGATCCAAAAGACCTGCTCTACTTCCGTATCGACCGCCGTCGCAAAATGCCAGTAACCATTTTGCTGAAAGCATTGGGATACAGTGCCGAACAGATCTTGGATACCTTCTACGACAAGGAAACATTCTATCTAAACAAAGATGGCGTAGAGACCGAACTGGTCTTGTCGCGATTGAAGGGCGAAACCGTAAAAACCGATATTTGCAATGCAGACGGTAAAGTGCTGGTTGCCGCGGGCAAACGGGTTACTGCCAAAGGGTTGCGCGATATTGAGAAAGCTGGTTTGAAGCGCCTGCGGGTGGATGCTGAGGCTTTGATCGGCAAAATGCTAGCGAAAGACGTTATCGTGCCTGATACTGGTGAAATTCTAGCGCCAGCCAATAGCGAAATTACCGAAGAATTATTGGCACAGCTGGAAATTCAGGGTGTGAACGAAATTCAAACCCTATACATCAACGAATTGGGGTATGGCGGCTATATTTCTTCTACGTTGCAAGTGGATGAAACGGCTGACCAAATGGCTGCGCGTATTGCCATCTACCGCATGATGCGTCCCGGCGAGCCGCCTACTGAAGAAGCAGTAGAAATGCTGTTTGATCGCTTGTTCTTCAATGAGGCCAGCTATGATCTGTCGCGCGTTGGCCGCATGAAATTCAACACCCGCACCTACGAGCAAAAACTGTCTGAAGACCAGCAGCAATCGTGGTATGGCCGTTTGTTGAACGAAACTTTGGCTGGAGCAGCGGAAAAAGGTGGATTTATTCTGAGCACTGAAGACATTGTTGCTTCCATTGCCACGCTGGTTGAATTGCGCAACGGTCATGGCGAAGTGGACGATATCGACCACCTGGGTAACCGCCGTGTGCGTTCTGTGGGCGAGCTGACCGAAAACCAGTTCCGCTCTGGCTTGGCACGTGTGGAACGTGCAGTAAAAGAGCGCCTGAATCAGGCAGAAGCCGACAATCTGATGCCGACCGATTTGATCAATGCCAAACCGGTATCGGCTGCCATCAAAGAGTTTTTTGGTTCCAGCCAACTGTCACAGTTTATGGATCAGACTAATCCGCTGTCGGAAGTGACCCATAAGCGCCGTGTCTCAGCACTCGGCCCGGGCGGCCTGACCCGTGAACGTGCCGGCTTTGAAGTGCGCGACGTACACCCGACCCACTATGGCCGCGTGTGCCCGATTGAAACGCCTGAAGGCCCGAACATCGGTCTGATTAACTCATTATCGGTTTATGCCCGCACCAACGATTACGGCTTCTTGGAGACTCCGTACCGCCGCGTGGTAGACGGCAAGGTTACCGATGAAATCGACTATCTGTCTGCCATTGAAGAAGGCCGTTATGTGATTGCGCAGGCCAACGCCGAAGTGGATAAGAAAGGCTACCTGAAAGGCGATTTGATTACCTGTCGCGAAAAAGGCGAAACCATCATGGCCAGCGCCGACCGCGTGCAGTATATGGACGTGGCCACCGGCCAAGTGGTGTCTGTGGCTGCTTCGCTGATTCCTTTCTTGGAACACGATGACGCCAACCGTGCCTTGATGGGTGCCAACATGCAACGTCAGGCCGTGCCCTGCCTGCGTGCCGAAAAACCGCTGGTCGGTACCGGCATCGAGCGCTCCGTGGCTGTTGACTCTGCCACTGCTATCGTGGCTCGTCGCGGCGGCGTGGTGGAGTATGTGGATGCCAACCGCATCGTGGTCCGCGTGCACGACGAAGAAACTGTAGCCGGTGAAGTAGGTGTGGACATCTATAACCTGGTGAAATTCACCCGCTCCAACCAATCTACCAATATCAACCAACGCCCGGCAGTGAAAGCCGGCGATGTGTTGCAGCGCGGCGATTTGATTGCCGACGGTGCCTCTACTGACTTGGGCGAACTCGCGCTTGGTCAGAACATGACCATCGCCTTCATGCCTTGGAACGGCTACAACTACGAAGACTCGATTCTGATTTCCGAGAAAGTGGCTGCCGCCGACCGCTACACCTCCATCCATATCGAAGAGCTCAATGTGGTGGCTCGTGACACTAAGCTGGGTGCGGAAGAAATCACCCGCGATATTCCCAATCTGTCTGAACGCATGCAAAACCGTTTGGACGAGAGCGGCATCGTGTACATCGGCGCAGAAGTGGAAGCTGGCGACGTATTGGTGGGCAAAGTAACGCCCAAAGGCGAAACCCAGCTCACGCCGGAAGAAAAACTGCTGCGTGCCATCTTTGGTGAAAAAGCCTCCGATGTGAAGGATACCTCGCTGCGTATGCCCACTGGCATGAGCGGTACGGTAATCGACGTACAGGTGTTCACCCGCGAAGGCATCCAGCGCGACAAGCGTGCACAATCCATTATTGATGCCGAGCTGAAACGCTACCGCTTGGATTTGAACGACCAACTGCGTATTTTCGACAACGATGCCTTCGACCGTATCGAGCGCATGATTGTCGGCCAAAAAGCCAATGGCGGCCCGATGAAACTGGGTAAAGGCAAAGAAATTACTGCCGAATACCTGGCTTCTCTGCCGACCAAGCACGATTGGTTCGACATCCGCCTGTCCGACGAAGAACTGGCCAAACAGCTTGAGCTGATTAAGCTCAGTCTGCAGCAGAAACGCGAAGAGGCCGACGAGCAATACGAAATCAAGAAGAAAAAAATGACCCAGGGCGACGAGCTGCCACCCGGTGTGCAGAAAATGGTCAAAGTGTTCATCGCCATCAAACGCCGCCTGCAGGCTGGCGACAAAATGGCTGGCCGCCACGGTAACAAAGGCGTGGTATCGCGCATTCTGCCGGTGGAAGACATGCCCTACATGGCCGATGGCCGCACTGTAGACATCGTGCTCAACCCGCTGGGCGTACCTTCACGCATGAACATCGGTCAGATTTTGGAAGTACATTTGGGCTGGGCCGCCAAAGGCATTGGTCAGCGCATTGAGAAAATGCTGGCCGAACAGCGCAAAGTGAAAGAAATCCGCTCCTTCTTGGAAAAACTCTATAACAGCAGCGGTAAAAAAGAAGACCTGAAATCGCTTAGTGATGAAGAAATCCTCACTTTGGCCGAGAATCTTAAGGGCGGTGCCACCTTCGCTTCGCCGGTGTTCGACGGTGCCAAAGAGCAGGAAATCTACGACATGCTCGAGTTGGCCTATCCAAGCGATGATCCAGAAGTGCAGAAACTGGGTTTCAACGGCACCAAAACCCAAATCACTCTGTATGACGGCCGCTCCGGCGAACCGTTTGACCGCAAGGTAACCGTGGGCGTGATGCACTATCTGAAGCTGCACCACTTGGTGGACGAAAAAATGCACGCCCGTTCTACCGGCCCGTACTCACTTGTGACCCAGCAGCCGCTCGGTGGTAAAGCACAGTTCGGTGGCCAGCGTTTCGGTGAGATGGAGGTGTGGGCGCTGGAAGCCTATGGCGCCGCCTACACGCTGCAGGAAATGCTGACCGTGAAATCGGACGACGTAACCGGCCGCACGAAGATGTATGAAAACATCGTTAAAGGCGAACACAAAATCGAAGCCGGCATGCCCGAATCGTTTAACGTGTTGGTAAAAGAAATCCGTTCGCTGGGCTTGGATATCGATATGGAGCGGTATTAAACGGGGCTTTTCAGGTAGTCTCAGAGGCTACCTGAAAATAGAAACAGCCATTGTGCCGGCGCGATATTCTCCGCCGAGTCGCCGTTTGCCGCCGGGCAAAACCCGGCCAAGCCGCCCGCCCATATTTTTCAGGTAGCCTCATAGGCTGTCTGAAACAGAGTGAGCAAAATACAAAATCCTGATTGGGAGCAAAAATGAATCTGTCGAACCTGTTTAACCCGCTGCAAGCTGCTGGCATGGAAGAAGAATTCGATGCCATCAAAATCGGCATTGCCTCGCCCGAAACCATCCGCTCTTGGTCTTACGGCGAAGTCAAGAAGCCGGAAACCATCAACTACCGTACCTTTAAGCCGGAGCGCGATGGTTTGTTCTGCGCCAAAATCTTTGGCCCAGTAAAAGACTACGAATGCTTGTGCGGCAAATATAAGCGATTGAAGTTTAAAGGCGTAACCTGTGAGAAATGCGGTGTGGAAGTTACCCTTTCCAAAGTACGCCGCGAGCGCATGGGCCATATCGAGCTGGCCGCGCCCGTTGCCCATATTTGGTTCTTGAAGTCACTGCCTTCCCGCCTCGGCATGGTGTTGGACATGACCTTGCGCGACATCGAGCGTGTGCTGTATTTCGAAGCCTTTGTGGTAACCGATCCCGGCATGACCTCGCTGCAACGCCGCCAGCTGCTGACTGAAGAAGACTACTATGCCAAGCTGGATGAATACGGCGAAGACTTCGATGCCAAAATGGGCGCCGAAGGTATTCGTGAACTGTTGCGTGTGCTGGATGTGCCGGCCGAAATCGAAATCCTGCGCCAAGAATTGGAAAGCACCGGCTCAGAAACCAAAATCAAAAAGCTGGCCAAACGCCTGAAAGTGCTGGAAGCCTTCCAGCGCAGCGGCATGAAGCTGGAATGGATGATTATGGACGTGCTACCCGTGCTGCCGCCCGATTTGCGTCCGCTGGTACCGTTGGACGGTGGCCGTTTCGCCACTTCCGATTTGAACGATCTGTATCGTCGTGTGATCAACCGCAACAACCGTCTCAAACGCCTGCTGGAGCTGCATGCGCCCGACATCATCGTGCGCAACGAAAAACGCATGTTGCAGGAAGCAGTAGACAGCCTGCTGGACAACGGCCGTCGCGGCAAAGCCATGACCGGTGCCAACAAACGCCCGCTCAAATCGCTGGCCGACATGATTAAAGGTAAAGGCGGCCGCTTCCGTCAAAACCTGTTGGGTAAACGCGTAGACTACTCCGGCCGTTCCGTGATTACCGTAGGCCCCTACCTGCGCCTGCATCAGTGTGGCCTGCCCAAACGCATGGCCTTGGAGCTGTTCAAACCGTTCATCTTCCACAAACTGGAAGTGCGCGGTGAAGCGGCTACCGTGAAAGCAGCGAAAAAACTGGTAGAGCAGGAAGTACCGGTGGTATGGGATATTTTGGATGAAGTGATCCGCGAACATCCGATTATGCTCAACCGCGCCCCGACCCTGCACCGCTTGGGTATTCAGGCTTTTGAGCCGATCCTGATTGAAGGCAAGGCTATTCAGCTGCACCCCTTGGTGTGCGCCGCGTTCAACGCCGACTTCGACGGTGACCAAATGGCCGTACACGTGCCGTTGAGCCTGGAAGCGCAAATGGAAGCCCGCACCCTGATGCTGGCCTCCAATAACGTGCTCTCGCCCGCCAACGGCGAGCCGATTATCGTGCCGTCTCAAGATATTGTATTGGGTCTCTACTACATGACCCGCGACAAAATCAACGGCAAAGGCGAAGGCAGCCTGTTCTCCGACGTGAAAGAAGTGCACCGCGCTTACTACACCAAGCAGGTGGAATTGGGCACCAAAATCACCGTGCGTTTGCAGGAATGGGTGAAAAACGACCAAGATGAGTTCGAACCGGTTACCAAACGCTACGAAACCACGGTTGGCCGTGCCCTGCTGTCCGAAATTCTGCCCAAGGGCCTGCCGTTTGAATACATCAACAAGGCACTGAAGAAAAAAGAAATCTCCCGCCTGATTAACGCCTCGTTCCGCCTGTGCGGCTTGCGCGATACGGTCATTTTCGCCGACCACCTGATGTACACCGGCTTCAGCTTTGCAGCCAAAGGCGGCATCTCCATTTGCGTGGACGATATGGAAGTGCCGAAAGAAAAAGCCAAACTCTTGGCCGAAGCCAACGCCGAAGTGAAAGAAATCGAAGACCAATACCGCCAAGGTTTGGTAACTAACGGCGAGCGCTACAACAAAGTGGTGGATATTTGGGGCCGCGCCGGCGATAAAATCGCCAAGGCGATGATGGATAATCTTTCCAAACAGAAAGTAATCGACCGCGAAGGCAAAGAAGTGGATCAAGAGTCGTTCAACTCCATCTACATGATGGCCGACTCCGGTGCGCGTGGTTCTGCCGCCCAGATTAAACAGCTTTCCGGTATGCGTGGTTTGATGGCCAAGCCGGACGGCTCGATTATCGAAACCCCGATTACTTCCAACTTCCGTGAAGGCCTCACCGTATTGCAATACTTTATCGCCACCCACGGTGCGCGCAAAGGTCTGGCCGATACCGCGTTGAAAACGGCCAACTCCGGTTACCTGACCCGCCGCTTGGTGGACGTAACCCAAGATTTGGTTGTGGTGGAAGACGATTGCGGCACCAACGACGGTTTCGTGATGAAAGCCGTGGTACAGGGCGGCGACGTGATTGAAGCCCTGCGCGACCGCATTTTGGGTCGCGTAACCGCGCAAGACGTGGTGGATCCGTCCAGCGGCACCACCTTGGTGGAAGCCGGCACCCTGCTCAACGAGCAGTTGGTGGATCTGATCGACCGCTCCGGCGTGGACGAAGTGAAAGTCCGCACCCCGATTACCTGTAAAACCCGTTATGGCTTGTGTGCCAAGTGCTACGGTCGCGATTTGGCACGCGGCAAACTGGTGAACACCGGCGAAGCCGTGGGCGTGATTGCCGCCCAATCCATCGGCGAGCCCGGCACGCAGCTAACCATGCGTACCTTCCACATCGGTGGTGCCGCCTCCCGTGCCGCCGCCGCCAGCCAAGTGGAAGCCAAATCCAACGGTACCGCCCGTTTCAGCAGTCAGATGCGCTATGTCGCTAACAACAAAGGCGAATTGGTGGTGATTGGCCGCTCCTGTGAATTGGTGATTCACGACGAAGTGGGTCGCGAGCGCGAACGCCACAAGGTGCCCTATGGTGCCACTTTGCTGGTGCAGGACGGCTCTGCGGTGAAAGCCGGCAAAACCCTGGCCACATGGGATCCGCATACCCGCCCGATGATTACCGAATACGCTGGCCGCGTGCGCTTTGAAAACGTGGAAGAAGGCGTAACCGTTACCCGTCAAACCGACGAAATCACTGGTCTCTCCACTTTGGTGGTGATCGACGGCAAACGCCGCACCAGCACCAGTAAGCTGCTGCGCCCCACTGTGAAACTGTTGGACGAAAACGGCGAAGAGGTTACCGTACCCGGCACCGAAACCCCCGTTTCCATGGCCTTCCCCGTGGGCGCGGTGATTACCGTGCGCGAAGATCAGGAAGTGGGCAAGGGCGACGTGCTGGCGCGTATCCCGCAGGCTTCCTCCAAAACCCGCGATATTACCGGCGGTCTGCCGCGCGTGGCCGAGCTGTTTGAAGCCCGCGTGCCCAAAGATGCCGGTATGCTGGCCGAAGTAACCGGCACGGTGTCTTTCGGTAAGGAAACCAAAGGCAAACAGCGCCTGGTGATTACCGATTTGGAAGGCGCGGCACACGAAACCCTGATTTCCAAAGAGAAACAGATTCTGGTGCACGACGGCCAAGTAGTGAACCGTGGCGAGATTATCGTCGACGGCTCGGTTGATCCGCACGACATTCTGCGCCTGCAAGGTATCGAAGCGCTGGCACGCTACATCGTGCAAGAAGTGCAGGAAGTGTACCGCCTGCAAGGTGTGCGCATTTCCGATAAGCACATCGAAGTGATCATCCGCCAGATGCTGCGCCGCGTGAACATTGCCGACGCCGGCGAAACCGGGTTCATCACCGGCGAGCAGGTGGAGCGTGGCGACGTAATGCAGGCCAACGAACGCGCCGTTGCCGAAGGCAAAGAGCCGGCACGTTTCGACAACATCTTGCTGGGCATCACCAAAGCCTCGCTCTCTACCGACAGCTTCATTTCCGCGGCTTCCTTCCAGGAAACCACTCGCGTGCTTACCGAAGCCGCCATCATGGGCAAGAAAGACGACCTGCGCGGCCTGAAGGAAAACGTGATTGTCGGCCGCCTGATTCCGGCCGGTACCGGCCTCACTTACCACCGCAGCCGCCGTGTGCAGTGGCAGGCGCATCACGAAGCGCAAGTGAACGAGCAGGTGGATGAAGCCGAATAAGGCTACCTGAAAAGCAAAAGGCTGAAACCGTAATAAGCGGGTTCAGCCTTTTTCGTAGGCGGATGGTTTGGTGGGTGGAGGAAGTTTGGTTTTCAGGTAGCCTGCGATAGCTGGAGGGATTCTTGATTCATACCAAGCAGTGAGCCGAAGACAGCACAGCCAGTACGGCAAAGTGAGCCAGCGCAGTATGCAGTGAAGCACTTTAGTTATGTGAGCAGCATAAAAGGCTACCTGAAAGCCAATCAAGCATTTCAGGTAGCCTTTTGATCATTTTTGCTTTAACGCTTATGCACTGCCGAAGCGGCTTGGGGTTTGGCTTCGGCAGGTTTGGCCGGCGGCGGGTTGGTATTAGCCGGCTTGCTGTCTGCGGCTCTTTGTTCGCAGCCCATCTGCTGCACCATTTCTTCAAACTGCTGGCTCACCACTTCGCAGCCTTCAGCATCCAATTGCGAGAGGTCGCCGCGCGTGGCTTCCAGCGATTGCAACAGCGCATCGGCCTGGCCGTCGGGGGCTTGGCGGAAGCAGGCGCGGGCGCGTTGGAAATAGGTTTCGCACACGGGGTTCATGTGGTCGGCGGTGGTGGGCGGCAGGGCATGCTCCGGCTCGGGGTTGGCTTCGGCGGCGGTGAGCGGGTCGTCTTCGGCATTACCGTCCGACACTTCGGGGGTAACCAGCTCCACCGATACGGTGGCCGTTTCGACGCCGGATGCGCTGCCTGCGGCCGGTGCCGAAGCCTGCGAAGCTGTGGTTTCGGCGGCGGGTGCGGGATGTTTGCGGTTGCCGCCGGATAAAAGCCCGAAGGCGAGCAGCAGGCAGCCGGCCACTATGGCGGCCGCAGCCGACAGCTGCGGTTTTGCCCGCAACTGCTGCGGCAGGGTGCGCAGTTTGTCCTGCAGCTTTTGCCACAGGGCGTGCAGCTTTGCCTGCGGTTTGGGTTGGGGGGCCTGCGACTTAGCTTGCCGTTTTGGCCGCAGGGCGTGCAGTTTGGCCTGCAGCTGCTGCCGGTATCGTTTCCAGTTTGGTTTGCCTTGCATCATGATGAATAGGGGTGTGGGGCGGTTGCCGTTGCGCATCTTACACGCAAGCCGTGCCGCTCGTGAAGGGCGGCGGCAGGGCAGGTCGGTTTTTGCAGCATTTTCAGGTAGCCTGGATGGCATTGCCTGCGCTAGCGGAAGCAATCGGTCTTATCCTGCCAGGCGTGCTGGCACGTTGCAGGAAGTAATAAGTACGTTGACTATATTTTCTAGGCAGGATAGTTATGGTATAACACACGGTCTGTGTGAACAATCTGTAAAGGAGTTTTTATGTTCCGCCATTTATTGTCTGCCGTGCTGTTGGCCGGTTTATCGGTGGCCGCGCATGGCCATGAGGTGTGGGTGAATGCTGCGCATACGCATGGCGGCGAGGTGTTGAAGGCCGAGCTGGGCTATGGGCACTATCCCGAGTTGGAGCCGATTGCAGCCGACCGTTTGACGCTGTTTCCCAAGCCGCTGCAATTGCTCACGCCGCAGGGCAAAATCGATTTGGTGCGGCGCGGGCAACATAATTATCAGTTTGAAACGCCGCGGGCGGTGGCCGACGGCAGCTATCTGCTGTTGGCGCAATACCGCCCGACTTTCTGGTCGCGCAATGCGGCGGGCTGGCAGCGGCAAAACCTGACGCAGATGAAAGATGCCACTTATTGCGAGCAAACCAGCATGTTTGGCAAAGCGGTGGTAAACGTGGGGCACGAAAGCGCGAGCAAGGAGCTGATCAGCCGGCCGGTGGGCGATTTGCTGGAGATCGTGCCGCTGGAAAATCCGGCCAATGTGCGCGTGGGTGAAGTGTTGCCGGTGCGGGTGTTGTTCCGTGGCGAGCCGCTGCCGGATGCCACGGTGGTGGCCACGTTTGACGGTTTCTCCCACCGCGACCCGGCCGACAAATCACACCGCCTCGAGCCGCAGGCGTTCTCCGACACTACCCGTGCCGACGGCACGGTAGGCATCATTCCGCTGCGCCAAGGCAGCTGGAAAGTACGCGTGGTGCACAAAACCGATTTCTCTGACCAGGCTGTGTGCGGCCAGCTGGCTGCTTATGCCACGCTAACCTTCGAGATCGGCAGCAGCCATCATTGAGCTGGCGGTTTCAGGTAGCCTCAGCCTGCGGGCTCACGGCTATTGCTGCATCTAAAAAAACAGGGTGGGCAATTTTTGCCCGCCCTGTTTGCGTTTGGCGTGTTATAGAAAACTGCGTTTGTTCTGTTTCAGGTAGCCTCTATGGGCCAGCTAAAGGCTACCTGAAAAATGCCGGGACAGTTTCAGGTAGCCTGCCACTCAGCCTTCTTTGCCGTCCACCCGCGGCGCGGTCAGCCAGGGCAGGTAGCGCCAGGTGTAGAGCAGCAGCGAAGCGGCAAACAGCAGGCCGGAGAGCCACAGGCCGGGCTGGTAGGCGGCGGGGAGCAAATACATCAACACCGCCGTGGCGGCACGCGCCAGCGCAGCGGCCACCATCAGCCAAAACGCCAATAGCATGGCGGCGGGAGCAGGGTAGAGCGGCCGGCCGGTGTGTCCCAGCGCGGTGCGCACCATCATGCCCACCGTCATCAGCCCGATGCCGCCCACGGCCACCAAATGCACGCCAAGGCTCTGCCAGCGCGGCAGCCAATGCCCCAAGCCCATCACCGTCAGCCCCGCGCCGGTGAGCAGGAAGCCGGCAAACAGAACCCACAGCATCGGCTCTTTAGCCACTTCCGGCCGCCACCAGCGCACGGTTTGCACGATATCCAGCAACCCGGCCGCTATGCTGAGTATGGCTGCGGCAGCCAGCGCCGCATCGGCTGCCGAAGGCGGCAGCACCGCCTGCAAGCCGTAGAGCAGAGCCATGGCCAGCGGCACCACCAAGGAAGCCGTCATCACCCAAGGATGGCTGCCCACCTGCTCGCAGCCGAGCCGTTTGGCGGTGAAGAACGGAATCACGCGCATCCCCACCAGCCCGATAAAGCCGGCCACCACGGAGAGCCCGGCAAACAGCCCGCCGGCGAGCGCGGAGAAATTATGCCGTGCCAGCTGCCAATGAAACAGCGCCTGCAGCAGGCCGAACATAAACAGCGCGGCCACCGCCAGATAATTGCGCTTGTTGCGGCTGCGCACCACGGCCACGCCCATATACCAAGCCGCAAGCCAATAGAACGCCACGCCTGCGATGCCGCTAGCCAAAGTGAGCGGCGCGGCAAAGGCAAATGCGCGCGCCAACAGCCACAGCAGCGCCAGCATCATCAGTGGCGCGCCCCAGGTGCGCGGTTGTTTCGTCCAGGTGGCTACCGCCGTGAGCAGGAAGGCCACCACCACCGCGCCGGCATAGCCCCAAATCATTTCGTGGGCATGCCAGAAATAATTGGGCAGCGCGGCCGTGCCTTGATAGCCGAAGCTCCACAGCAGGATGGAAAGCATGCCGTAGAGGGCGGCCAGCGGATAGAAGGGGCGGAAGGCCATGCCCCAAACGGGATGGTTTTTGGAAAGCAGATTCATGATGTGTCGATTATTGGTTTGTATGGTAGGGAGTTAAACGGGGAAGGCTACCTGAAAACCGCGGCAGGCTTTTCAGGTAGCCCTTAAATCATGCGGCAATACTTTTTCAGGTAGCCTTGGCAAACGGTGGCACGGGTGCGCCCAGTTGGCGCAGCAGCTGCACGGTTTCAAACACGGGCAGCCCCATCACGCCGCTGAAGCTGCCGGAAAGGTGCGCCACAAACACGCCGCCGATGCCTTGGATGCCGTATGCGCCTGCTTTATCCAGCGGTTCGCCGCTAGCGATATAGGCCGCGACTTCCTGCTCGCTCAGTTCTTTAAACCGCACATCGCTGCGCTGTGCCGCTTCCAGCGTTTGCTCGCCGCGCGATACGCATACCGCCGTCCACACTTGGTGTTCGCGCCCGGAAAGGCTTTCCAGCAGCTCGCGGGCGTGCGCCGCATCGCGCGGTTTGCCCAAAATGGCATTATCCAGCGCCACTACTGTGTCGGCGCTCAACAGCGGCTGTGCCAAGGCAAGGCCGCGTTGCGCCGCCAGTTGCCGTGCTGCCGCGTTTTTCTGCCGTGCCATCCGCGCCACATAATCCGCCACCGCTTCGCCCGGCTGTACCGTTTCGTCGATTTCCGACGCCAGCAGCACGGGCTGGAAACCTAATGAAACCAAAATTTCGCGGCGGCGCGGGCTGGCCGAGGCCAGATAGATGGTGTTGGGCATGGCGTTTCTTTAACATAGCTGCGGAAGCCGCTAAGGCTACCTGAAAATCCCGTTTTCCGCGATAGCTAAAACGGGTGAATTTGTACGGGCGGGGTAATGCGGCGGGCTTGCACCTTGCAACAACAGGCGGAAGCAAAGTTATAGTGGATTAAAGTAAGAATGGGACAAGGCGGCGAGCCGCAGACAGTACAGCTAGTACGGCAAAGCGAGCCAACGCCGTAGCATTCTTACTCTAATCCACTATAATCTGCCGGAGAGCTTGTTTTTCCCGCCCCCGCCCTAATCTTGCGCGGCAAAGCATTTATTTACCCATTAGCAACCATGAGCGATCAAGACTATTATCAAACCCTCGGCGTCTCCCGCGATGCCTCCGACGACGAAATTAAAAAGGCCTACCGCAAGCTGGCGATGAAATACCATCCCGACCGCAATCCCGACAATAAGGAAGCGGAAGAGAAATTCAAAACCATCCAAAAAGCCTACGAAATCCTTTCCGACCGCGAAAAACGCAGCCGCTACGACCAATTCGGCCAAGCCGGGGTAGACGGCAATGCCGGCGGCTTTGGTGGTTTCGGCGGTGCGGCCGGCTTCGATTTCGGCGATATTTTCAGCCAGATGTTCGGCGGCGGGGGTGGCACGCGTCAGCAAAACTTCCAAGGCGAAGACCTGCGTTATGATATTGAAATCACGCTGGAAGAAGCCGCTGCCGGCAGCAAAAAACGCATCACTATCCCCTCGCACGAAGAGTGCGACATCTGCCACGGCTCCGGCGCCAAACCCGGCACCTCCGCCACCACCTGTTCCACCTGCCACGGCTCCGGTGTGGTGCACGTGCGCCAGGCTATTTTCCAGCTGCAGCAAACCTGTCCCACCTGCGGCGGCTCCGGTCGCGAAATCAAAGAGCCGTGCGTTAAATGCCACGGCGCAGGCCGCGTGAAGAGCCGCAAAACGCTGGATGTGAACATTCCTGCCGGCATCGAAAACGAGCAGCCCATCCGCCTTGCCGGCGAGGGCGAGCCCGGCTCGCACGGCGCGCCGGCCGGCGATTTGTATGTGGTGGTGCATATCCGCCGCCACGAAATCTTCGAGCGCAACGGCTTGGATCTGCACTGCGAATTGCCCGTGAGCTTTACCATCGCCGCGCTGGGCGGCGAAGTGGAAGTACCCACGCTCAACGGCCGCGTGAAGCTGAATATCCCGAAAGAAACCCAAACCGGCCGCCGTATGCGCGTGAAAGGCAAGGGCATGAAATCACTGCGTTCTTCCTCGATGGGCGATCTGTATTGCCACATCGTGGTGGAAACCCCGGTCAACCTCACCGAGCGCCAGCGCGAATTGCTGGAAGAGTTTGAAAAAATCTCCACCGGCCTCGACCGTGCCCAAACCCCGCGCCAGAAATCGTTTATGGACAAACTGCGCGATTTGAAAAACGATTTGTTCGACTAAGGCGCCCGCCGCACAAAAGGCTACCTGAAATCCAATCGGGCGTTTTAGGTAGCCTTTCTTTTTCAGGTAGCCTGCCGCTTGCCGCGAGCACACTTTTACAGTATAAACACCTCCGCGCCACATAAATCAACATCATCATTCATCGGCGCTTCAAACCACTTCTCCGTTTCCCCAAACTGCCGCCAGCCGCCGCGCATCCGCGCGTGTGGCTGAAACCACCGTCTGTTTTTCAGGTAGCCTTTTGCCAAATCGTTTGCGTGGCTATGACGCATGGCAGCCCTTTGGCGCGGCAGCTCCGCCCACCGCATTCACACAGGAGAACCTCATGAAGAAAGACCAAACCGGCCACCATTTCCTCGCCCGCCTCGGCAAAACCCGCCTGCGCCCAGGTGGCCGTTTTGCCACCGAATGGCTGATCAACCAAACCCGCTTCGCCCCCGATACGCAGGTGTTGGAAGTGGCCTGCAATATGGGCACCACCGCCGTGGGGCTGGCGCAGCGCTTCGGCTGCCACATCACCGGCGTGGATTTGGACGAAAACGCACTGGAGAAAGCCCGGCAAAACATCCGCGCCGCCGGGCTGGAAAGCCTGGTGCAGGTGCAGCATGCCAACGCCACCGAGCTGCCCTTCCCCGACAACAGCTTCGATGTCGTCATCAACGAAGCCATGCTCACCATGCTGCCGCTGGCCAACAAAGAAATGGCGGTGGCCGAGTACTTCCGCGTGCTCAAGCCCGGCGGCGTGCTGCTCACGCACGATGTGGTGGTGAGCGAGCACAACACCGAAGAAGCTGTGGAACGCCTGCGCGACACCATCCAAGTGAAAGTTACCCCGCTCACCGAAAGCGGCTGGACCGATCTTTTCCACCGCAGCGGCTTTGGCAACATCACCACCATCAGCGGCGGCATGACTCTGCTCTCGCCCAAAGGCCTGATTTATGACGAAGGCTGGCGGCGTGCCTTCCAAATCGTGAGAAACGCGCTCAAAGCCGAAAACCGCGAAACCTTCAAACGCATGTACCGTACCTTCAACGATCCGGCCAAACCCATGGGCTACATTGCTGTGCACAGCCGCAAGGCCGCTGTGGGCGAATAAAACGCTTGAATGTTTTGTACATGCCAGATGCAGGAAAGGCTACCTGAAAACCTACTGGGGTTTCAGGTAGCCTTTTGGCTATGGCTGGGGTTTTGCAGTTAGGGATTGGCGCGTTTCAGAGGGAAAGTTGAGCAAAAACGCATGGGCAAAATTTGCCAGCCATCGCTTCAAGCCGATTTAGTTCACCCGTCCGCCGGCGAAACCGACTTCCTTGTTCGGCTGATTGTTGAAATGTGCCTTGCCGGCAATTTCATTGGCCTGCGGGCCAAAAATGCCGAGCTCGTAACTGCCGACACCATGCTGGGCTGAGGTGGCTGCACCATTAATCACATTATGGCCTTGCGGATTTTGGGTGATTGGTGAATCTGCCAAATCGATATTGCCAAAGCCGTTTAAGCCGGTAATCGAGCCATGGCCTCTTCTTGTGCCGTAATCAATTTGATAGTTCAAGCCGTCGCTGCGGTTATCCGAGCCCGCGATTGCTCGGCCTCTATAATTGATGATGCCTTGGGTGGGCAGGTTGCTGGTAAACTCGCCTTGGATGGAGCGAACATAAAAATCACTAGTTGGAACAGCAGGATGGCCGGACTCGGTTCTGCTGTGCAGTTGCGCGCCCACCACGGCGGAGTAGGATTGTTTGTAAATTTCCAAAACGCCGTTTTCGATCTCTTGGTTGGCCGCATTTTTCAGCACATAGGGCAGGGCAGTGAAGGCGTTCTGCCGTTTGTGGCCGATCTGGATAGAGTCTCGGCTGGAGTATTCTTTCTCATGATTTGACGTACCGATAAATTGGTCATCGGTAACCCGGATTTTGGACGCCGCTCCCGGCAGCAGGCCGGTGCCGGTAAATTCATCCGAGCCGATATTGCTCAGTTGGCGATAACCGCCTTCTTTCGGGGTAAACGGATCAGTAATCGCATTAGCCAGCGAGCTGCCTGCGCTGCTGCAGCCGCCTAGGGTAAGGGCAGTGATGGCAATGTAAAGAATGTGATGTTTTTTCATGGCAGATCCTTTCGTTTTGTTGCAGGGGATGCTGTTCGAATCGGTTACAGTATAGCACGATGTTTGGCATTAAACATGATGAATATCAAAGAGTTTGATATTTATTGATAGTGGAAAGCTGGTTTGTTGGTTAATTTAGGCAAGAAAATTTACGTTCTTTTTTGAATATAAAATTGGTAAAAAAGGATATGAATGGTTAAGCCCGAATAGCTAAATCTGCTTGAAAACAGGTGAGAAATTCGCCATTTTGTCCACAAAAAGGCGGTGGTGGCCGGGCGGAGTCATTATCATTTCCTGCATTTTACAAATGTTAGTTCAGGTTTGGCGGGCATATTGAATCCGCTATAATCCGCCCGTTTATAGATTTTGCCGCAAAGAAAGCGTTGGATGAGCATACAGAACAAGCCTTGGCTGGCCGCCTGCCTGCTGCTGTTGCCTTTTCAGGTAGCCTTGGCCGCACCGGAAGACAGGTTGGCCACCGAGCCGGATACCGGCTTCGACATCACGCCCGCTGCCGCGCCGCAGGCGGAAACCCCATCCGTGCCCAATACCGTGCCGCCCGACAAACGCCTGCAAATGAGCCGCGAAGAATTGCTCCAGCGCCCCGAGCTGCTGCAACAGGCGCTCAGCTATGCCGTGCTCACCCACAATGCCGACGGCGCGGCACTGCTGTTGCCGATTTATCTCGAACTGCCCGGGCCGCACGATGCGCTGCTGGTGGCTTTGGCGCAGGCGCTGATTGCCCGTGCCGAGGGCGACTACCAGCGCGCCATCGGCCTCTACCGCGCCGTGCTGGCCGCCGATCCCGATATCCCGCCCGTGCGCCTTTCGCTGGCGCAGAGCCTGTTTGAAAACCGTGCCGACAAAGATGCGCGGCAAGAGTTCGAACATTTCCGCCAAACTCCCAATCTCGCGCCCGAGCTGCAACAGCTCGCCGGGCAATACCTCGAAGCCCTGCGCAAACGCGACCGCTGGAGCTTCGGCGGCAGCGTAAACTTCATCAGCGACAGCAACGTAAACAACGCCGGCCGCGAGCGTGAAATCCGCACCCCGCGCGGCGTATGGACACTGCCCGAGCCCGACTCCGCCCAAGGCTTCGCCTACCGCCTCAACGCCGATCGCGACTGGAACGTACACGGCAACCTCTACTGGCGGCTCAGCCTCGACGACTACGGCAAATTCTATTGGAACAACCACAAATACGACGACCAAATCGCCCGCCTCAGCAGCGGCCCCGCCTACAAAACCGCCCGTGCCGAAGCCGCCGTTACCCCTTATTACGAACGCCGTTGGTATGGCACACACAAATACTCGCGCGAAGTCGGCGTGCGCGCCGAATGGCAATATTGGCTTACTCCGCGCCATAAAATATTGAGCGCGCTTGAAATCGGCGAGCAGCGACACGACCGCCGCCGCTGGCTCGACGGCGACAGCTACACCGCTTCCGGCACCTGGCTTTTCGTGCGAAGCCCCAACCAATATTTCAGCTTCGGCCTCGACTGGTTGCGTAAAACTGCCGCCGACAACAGCGAATCCTACACCCGCAAAGGCCTGCGCCTGGGCTGGACGCAGCAATGGGGCTGGGGGCTCACCACCTCCGCCCAAATCAGCGCCGGCCACCGCAGCTACGACGCCCCCGACCTGTTCCGCATCACCCGCCGCGACCACGAGCTTGCCGCCAGCCTGGTGCTCTTCCACCGCAAACTGCAATTCGCCGGCATCACCCCGCAGCTGGTTGGCACCTGGCAGCGGGTAAACAGCAACCACTTCTTCTACCCCTACCGCAAAGGCAACGTGTTTATCCAGTTCGGGCGTTCGTTTTAGCGGGGCAGGGCAATAACGAAAAGGGCTACCTGAAAGGTTCAGGTAGCCCTTTTGTATATAGATAAAGTACGTATTTCCTGATGCAGCAATGGCTTGACTTGTCTTGTTTTTATCGAAAGCAATGATGCAAGATTAAGAGGCTACCTGAAACTTTCAGGTAGCCTGTTTGCAGAGCAGTATCTGGGGTGAAAACCTGTACCCATGATTTTCAGGTAGCCTTTTGCGCCAGAAGCGCAGCTTAATCCTTCAGCCGCTGCGAAATCCTGTTCCACAGGCCGCGCAGTAGGTCGATGTCTTCGCGGCTGGGGGAGGCGCGGTCGAAGAGGCTGTGCAGGCGGCGCATCATGCGTTCTTGATTGCGGCGGTTGGCAAAGCCGGTTTGCTCGATGATTTGCTCCAAGTGGTCCACCATGCCGCGCGTTTGGCTTTGGGTGGCGGGCGTGTGTGCCTGTTGCAGCTGGCTCATGCCGATGCCGGTTTGGCTGAAAATTTCGTAGCACACCACTTGCACGGCCTGGGCGAGGTTGAGCGAGAAATAGGCGGGATTGCCGCTGATGGTGAGCAGGCGGTTGCAGCGTTGCACTTCATCAATATTCAGGCCGAAAGTTTCGTTGCCGAATACGAGGGCTACCTGAAAACCTTGCTGCGCGGCCTGCAGTAGCTCGGGCACGAGCTCGCGCGGGGTGTGTAGCGGGGCGGAGAGTTCGCGGCGGCGGCTGGTGAGGGCGCAGCTCAATACGGTGTCGGCCAGCGCTTCATCCAGGGTGGCCACAATTTGTGCCTGTTCCAGCACGTCGCGCGCGCCGGAAGCGAGGATAAAGCTTTCTTCCGGCAGCTGGAACGCGGCGGCCCGGTCGGCATCGAAAGCGGGTGGCTCGGGGGTCATCGGCGTGGCCATCAGGTTGGGCGCGACCAGGGTGAGGCGGCTCAAGCCCATGGTTTTCATGGCGCGGGCGGCGGCGCCGATGTTGCCGGGATGGCTGGTGCGGGTGAGCACCACGTGGATGTGGCGCAAGTAGTCGGGAACGGTGGGGGTATCTGTCATATCAATTGGTTTCAACGGCGGCTAAAGCACGGCTTTTTTGCCAGCGGCATTGGCTGGCTTGGTTGGAAGAGTTGTACGGGCAATGATTAAGCACGATTTTTGGGTATTCAAGGCATTTTGTGCTGAGTGGGTGGGTTCACGATTCAAAGCGTTTGTCGGAACGCAAATTTTCCGGCCGCAGCGTTTTCCCTTCCAGCCAGCCATTGCGAACTTGCGTTTGTTGGTCGAAATAGGAATAGTAGGGCTTGATATCGAGCAGCGGGCTGCCGTTGAGCATATCTACGCCTTTGAAATGCACGATATTTCCCTCTACCCTTTCTACGCGCACAATCGACATGCCGATACGGTTTGGCCGTTTGGGTGAGCGGGTGGCGAAAATGCCGTGCGGCAGCGTGTCCATAAACGGCACCACCTCCAGCTGATAGCCGGATATTTTATGCAGCAAGAACAGCAGGATGATGTGTGAGAAGCCGTCTAAATCCTTTAAGCCCGGCGCGAATTTTTCATTCAGCACGGCTTTGCCGCGCGTGTCGGCCAGCACAGACGGCTGTATCGGCATATCGGTGATGTCGTTAAACGGCGTTTCGAGGCGGCCGATGGGGCTAAGTGTAATTTCCATATGTCATCAATCGGTTTCAGCCGTCTGGTTTTCACGCAGCGGTAAAGACAGACGCTGCTTATGCTTCGGCTCGATGCCGCGGAATAGCGCGGCCAGAGCGGCGTGGTCGGCGGCCATGTCGGCGGTGGGGGTAAACAGCGGCAGGAAGCGCACTTCGCGCCGCCCGTAGTCGATTGCCACCGGCAATACCGGCACATCGGCGCCGCGGGCAATTCGCCAGTAGCCGCTCTTCCATTTGGGCGCGGCGTGGCGCGTGCCTTCCGGCGAGATACCGAGAAACAGCTGCTCGTTGCGGTGGAAGGCAGCCACCGCTTCGTCCACTACGCCGCCGGCGCGCTCCCTATCCAGCGGCATCACGCCCGCCCAGCGCAAAAATGCCGCCAAGCCGGGCACGGCAAACAGGCTTTTCTTGCCGAAGATGCTCATTTTCAAATCCAAAGCCAACAGAGCAGGCAGCACATACAGGCCGTCGAAATTCGACGTGTGCGGCACGGCCACCACCACGCATTTGGCCACATCCGGCACGCTGCCGGCTACGCGCCAGCCCAACAGCCGAAGTAAAGCGGCCGACACACGGCGGCTGATTCCGCCGCTCCGGCGCGGCACTTGCGGCGGCAGCGGCATCATGCGTTGTCCTTTTCCGCCAAAATCCGCGCTACGGTGTCCACAATCACCTGCGTTTGCGGATCGATTTCCACATTCACCCGCTCGCCCGCCTGGCGGCTGCCAAACAGCGTGCGGCTCAGGGTTTCGGGGATTAGGTGGACATTAAATTCGTTGTCGCTTACCGTGCCGATGGTGAGGCTGCAGCCGTCCAGCCCGATGAATCCCTTAGGGAAAACATAGTCTTTCAGATTTTCAGGTAGCCTGAACCACACAGTGCGGTTCAGTCCGTTCGCTTCGATGCGGCTGATTTCGGCGGTGGCGGTGATGTGGCCGCTCATGCTGTGGCCGCCGATTTCGTCGCCGAAGCGGGCGGCGCGCTCGATGTTTACCTTGTCGCCTGGCTGCAACGTGTCCAGATTGGTTTTGGCCAGTGTTTCGCCCATCAGGTCGAAATCCGCTGCGCCGTTTTCG
Source organism: Eikenella sp. (assembly GCF_057315495.1). Lineage (NCBI taxonomy): Bacteria > Pseudomonadati > Pseudomonadota > Betaproteobacteria > Neisseriales > Neisseriaceae > Eikenella > Eikenella sp. The sequence continues at coordinate 30,878 of NZ_DBHKXY010000008.1, read as the reverse complement.
TGTATGCGGGTAATGGTGAGGCAGCAGCCGTTGTGCGCCACCGATGCGCCCACACGCAAATCGGCATCCGCGCCCTCGGGCAGGCGCACGGTGTGGCTGCGGAAATCAGGCGCACGCTGATCCACGGCCAACACTTCGCCCAAGCCCTGTACGATTCCTGTAAACATGGTTTCTCCTTGATTATATTGATTTTACAACGGGATAAAGGCTACCTGAAAAATGCCAAGTCTGTTTTCAGGTAGCCTTTTCTCAACGCACTTCCTGCCGCCTAATCAACCAGGCGGCGGCAATAGCGAACACCGTGCCGGGCAGGATGGCGGCGCCGAAGGGCGGCATGCTGGAGAGTTGGGCGACATAGCCGGAGAGCAGGCCGGCGAAGTGGAAGGCGAGGCCGAGGCAGATGCCGAGAAACAGGCGCACGCCGATGTTGCCGTGGCGCGAGCTTTGCGGCGTGAAGGCGAGCGCCACCAAGGCCATCACCGTGCAAATCAGCGGGTAGAGCAGCTTGCGCCACCAAACGGTGGCATAGGCGGCGGTTTGCTGGCCGTTGCTTTGCAGGTGGTCGATATACATTTTCAGGCTGCGGGCCGACATTTGGTCGGTGTCCACCAAAAGCACGCCGAGCAGCTCCACGCCCACGTCGCTGGGCCATTCTACGCTGGCAAGCCGTTCGGGTTGGGTGCGTTCGGCGGCAATATGGGTGCGCACCACCTGTTTGAGCGTCCAGGTGCCGTTGCCGTTTACGCGGCCTTCGTCTGCCTGCCAGGCGGATTCCAGTGCGGCGTGTTGGTTGTAGCGGTAGATGCGGATGCCGAGCAGGCGGCCGTCGGGCAGCATTTCGCGCACGTTGATGTTGTCGCTGCCCTGCCGAAACCACAGGCCGCTGCCGCCCAGGCTCACGGTTTGCTGCACGGCATGCAGGCGCAGCCGCTCGGCACGTTGTTCCATATGCGGGGCAACCCATTCGCCCAAAGCCACGCCGAGCAGTCCGGCCAGCAAGCCCACCGAGGCGACGGTGGTAATGATGCGCTTGAGCGACGCGCCGCTGGTGCGGATAACCGTCCATTCGCTGGCGGAGGCGAGCTGGCTCAAGGCGGCCAGGCAGCCGATGAGCACAGCCAGCGGCAGCAGGGTATACATATGCCCGAACAGGCGCATGCCCACATACAGAATCAGGGTAAGCACAGTGTAGTTGCCGTCGCCCACATCATCTACGGCGTTAATCACTTCAAAAAACGAGAACAGCGCCACTAAGGCCAAGAGCGCATACAGCGTGGCCGTCCCCAAGCGGCGGATCAGATAGCGGGTGAGCAGTTTCATGCCGGTTTGCCTCCCAAGGCCAGGCGCAAGGCCTGCCAAAATGGTCGCGAGGGCTGGCTGCGCACGCGCAACAGCAACACGGCCAACATCAGCATCAAAAGATGCGGCACAATCAAACCCGGCCACAGCGGAATCTTGCCGCTGCTGATGCCGTCGCGCACCAGCGTGAGGCCGTTTTGATAGAGCAGAAACATGCCGATGGCGCTTAAAAGGCTGTAGCTGCGGCCGCTGCGGTTGTCCATATAGGAAAGCGGCAATGCCAACAGCGCCAAAATCAGCACGCTCACCGGCATGGTGATGCGCCACATCAATTCGCCGCGCAAGTCGGGGTTGGTATTGCCCCACAGCTTGGCGGTGGGCACGGTGCGGCGGTGGATATCGCGCTGCACCAGCTTGGGCGCAGTACCCACCACCAAATGCAAGCGATCAAACGATACTTCGTCGTAATCCGCCATGCCCGGCGTGCCGCTGTAGCGGCGGCCGTTAAACAATTCCAGCGTGCGCTTGTTGTCGGCTTCGGCAAAGCGGCCACGTTCGGCGGTAATCAGCGTGTCGCGCCCCTGCGGGTTTTGCTCGCGGATAAACAGATTGGCCGCCTCGCCGCTGCCGGCATCGAATTTTTCCACAAAATACACGCGCGGCGTGCTGCCACCAAACTCCTGAAACACACCCGGGCGCACCATAGAAGTATCCTGCCGCCGTTTCAGCACTTCGGCAAATTCGCGGCTGCGTGCATCTGCCCACGGCATCACCAGCATCGACACCAATGCCGTGAGCAGGGCGAAAGGCACGGCAAACGCCATCAATGGCCTAATCCAGCCGTAAAGCGACAGGCCGGACGAGAGCCACACCGCCATTTCGCTGTCGCGCCAATAGCGGGAAAGCACGGTAAGCGCACTGATATAGGCCGTGAGGATGAGCACGATGGGCATCAGCGCCACCGTCCAAAACGCCACCAGCGTGGCCACCGCGTCTGCCGCCACCTTACCGCCGGCCGCGCCGCCCAACAGCTTCACCGCCTGCACCGCCACCAATGTGGCCAAGAGCAGCACGAATACGCCCATCGCCGTTTGCGATACTTCTTTAATGAATTTTCTCTGATAAACCATATCACTCCGTAGTTTTGCCGGTTTCAGGTAGCCTGAAGCAGCCGGTAGCCGAAGCCGATGCCTTCATACAAGGCACGTTGTCTTTGGGACAAAAGACGCGGAAACCAGTCATTGTCAACAGACCCTAGCTATATAAAAAGAAACCGCGCGGATTGTACGGCAGAAGGCCGTTGCCTGTCATGCTGTGCGCTGCAGCGCCGTAATCTTGATTTCCACTTTCCAGCCCGCATCTGCCAGCGCGGCCTGCACACAGGCGCGGGCAGGAGCCTTGCCGGGCGCCACCCAGGCATCCCACACCCGGTTCATGCCTGCGTAGTCGGCCATATCGGGCAGGTAGATGACCGCTTCGCAAATATGTGCCTTGTCGGAGCCACAATCGGCCAGAATCCGATCGATTTGCGCCAGCACATCGGCGGTTTGCGCTTCGATATCGGCTTCAGGGTTGGTGGGCACTTGGCCGGAGAGGAAAACGAAACCGTTGGCCACCACGGCTTCGGAATAGCGCGCGGCGGGGAGATGATGGTGGAGAGGCATGGGAAGACCTTTATTTTGGAACGGGAAATAGGAGGAAAGGCTACCTGAAAATCTTCATTTCATTGCGGCTCATGCTTTCAGGTAGCCTGTAAGCCGGGTATGGAGGCCCGATTTATTGCAGCTGCGGTTTGGGCAGAAATGCCGACAAAATCAGCGAGCTGGCCGCGCCGCAGCTCATTATAACCAGCATTTTCATCAACAATATTTGCGGGCGGCTATACAACGTGCTGACATCCCAGTTTATTACCACAAACCATAACAATGACAGCCACGCGCCCATCACCACCGCGCAGGCCACGCCTTTTGCCGTACGGTGCAGGCGCAGCCGCATGGACAGCAAGCCGGTCAGCAGCGCGGGAATGCCGCCGAACACATATTCCCACAGCACCAACCCCACATTGCGCCAAACACCTCAGCCAAACCGGCTCGGGAAAGCTAGCCGCTTTGCAGCCATAAGTAGTAACAAGCCAGCAGCCCCGCCCCCAACGGCCCGCCCAATAGAGCGTAAATCATCGGCACCCGCCACGGGTAAGGCGGTTTGGCGGGAACTGTAGCCTGCAGCTTGTTTTGTTCCATCGCATCGTCCTTTTGGCATCACGCTGTGGGGCTACCTGAAACGTTAGTTTCACAGAAACTCAGCTTCTTTCGGAACCTTATTTAACTTCGTTGCAGCTGGCGTTTTATAGTGGATTAACAAAAACCAGTACAGCGTTGGCTCGCCTTGCCGTAACATGTGTACTGTCTGCGGCTCGCCGCCTTGTCCTGTTTTTTGTTAATCCACTATAGCTTCGCAGAAACTTTGCTTCGCTCCGTTTTTAGGTAGCCTCGTCCAAGGCCGCACACACGGCTTCAGCAATCCGTTCGCTGGCGCCTTGGTGCGCTTGGATAAAGCCGGCGGCTTGGGCGGAGAAACGTTCGCGTTCGGCGGGGTCGGCCAGCCAGTGCTGTACGGCGGCATACCATTCGGCGGGGGTGGCTACCTGAAGCGCGGCGCCGGCGGCCAATGCGCCCGCGCAGGCGGCGGCGAAGTTGTAGGTGGAATAGCCGAACAGGGCGGGTCTGCCGCAGGCGATGGGTTCGATGATGTTTTGGCAGCCGGTGTCCACCAGGCTGCCGCCCACGAAGGCCATATCGGCGGCCAGATAGTAGGCGAACAGCTCGCCCATGCTGTCGCCCAGCCACACTTGCGTGTCGGGGCGCACGGCGGCTTCGTCGCTGCGCCGCTGCACGCGCAGGCCGAGTGCAGCCGCACCTTCGGCCATGGCATCGAAGCGCTCGGGATGGCGCGGCACGATGACTAAAAGCGCATCGCCTTGATACTGCCGCCACTCTTGCAGCAGCAGCAGCGCTTCGTCTTGGTTTTGATGGAAACGCGTGCTGGCGCACACCACAACGGGGCGGCCGCCGATGCGTTGCTTAAACGCCGCGGCCAGCCCGCGCATGGCTGCGGGCGGGGCGATGTCGTATTTGGTGTTGCCGCACACCAGCACGTTTTCCGCGCCGATGCCGCGCAGGCGCTCGGCATCGGCTTCGGTTTGGGCGAGCACGCGGCGGAAGGATTGCAGGGCGGGGGCGAATAGGGACGGCCAACGGCGGTAGCCCTGCGCGGATTGCTCGGAGAGGCGGGCGTTGACCAGGAATACGGGCAGATTGGCCGCGCGGCAGGCGGCCAGCAGGTTTGGCCAGATTTCGGTTTCCATGATGATGCCGAAACGCGGCTTATGCTGGGCGAGGAAGGCGGCTGTCCAAGCCGGGTGGTCGTAGGGCAGGTAGCGGCATTGGGCATCGGGAAACAGGCTCTCGGCGGTGGCGCGGCCGGTGGGCGTCATTTGCGTGAGCAGCAGCGGGGCATCGGAAAAACGGCGGTGCAAAGCCTGCACCAGCGGCACGGCGGCGCGGGTTTCGCCCACGGACACGGCGTGCACCCAAATGGCGTGCTGCACAGGATTATCCAGCAGCTCGCCGAAACGCTCGCCTTGATGCAGCAGATAGGCGGGGGAGCGGCGGCTGCGTTTGGCGAGCAGGTGGCGGGCCAGCGGACGGCCGAGCAGGCGGGTGAGCAGGCGGTAGAGGATGGGGAGCATGATTGGATAAGGGGGTTCAGGTAGCCTTGGGGTGGGGTGAGGCTACCTGAAAAATCAGATTGGGTGAAGTGGAACGAGGGTATTGGGCACGAATACCCGGGCTGCGGGAAACGGTTTCAGGTAGCCTGCACGCGGATTGGGGCTACCTGAAAGCGTAGTTTCAACACAGTTAAAAGCCCTATCTTGGATTAGGCGGCAAACCGCAACCCAACGTTTGCCTGAGACGGCTTGGGCTGCTACGCCTGTGGCTAACCCAAGCTGCGCAGGCTTGCCGATGTTTTCAGGTAGCCTGATGAGGCAGGCTAGTGCCCTTCCCGTTGCAGCAGGCGCAATGTAGATTGGGCGTAACCATCCCCTTTGGCAGCAGCTTTTCAAACCAATGGTGGGCACGGCGGTAGTCTTGTTGCAGATAGTCGGAAAAGCTTGCGTGAGGTCTCGGATGTCTTCTAGGAATACTTCGTTGTGAATATCTTCTAGCTCCATAGCTGTTATTTTTCCTTCATTGGCGCGGCAATACTGCCTACGACTTAATCAGCCGCCGCAGCGAATCGTGGCTGTATTTGATATCGGCAATCAGGCGGTCGAATTGGCGCATGAGCCGCATGGAACGGGCAATCAGATAAATGCCAAATATGGCCAGCCCCAAATTGATGCCCACCACCAACATGAGCAAAGGCCACACCTCCATCACGTTATACCACCGGGAAGTGGCAATCAGCGCGCTAAAAATAGAAAGCGGCAGCGCCAACACGGCAATGCCCGTGCGCATCACTGAAAGCGCGGTGCGCTTTTCCGAGAGCAGCAGCTGCACTTTGTTGATGCTGAGGATGTCGTTTTGTTGTTCGGGGGACATGGCAGGCTACCTGAAATGTGGGTGTTTATTTTATGCGTGAATTTAGAATCTGAACTATATATTAGCAAGCCCTACTGCCTGCTACTCATATTTAAAATGACTAATTAAGGCTACCTGAAACTTTCAGATAGCCTTTTATGTTGGCTCAGATAGGGCCAACTATTTATTGGCCAACTTATCTGCCGGTGCAGGAATGGCTTTTTCCGGGGTGCTGCCAGCCGGGGGGAGGGTGGCGTTGCCAACGTTGCGATCCATGCGGATATCGCCGGTGTAAACGGCGCCGTCTTCCACTTGCAGTGATTGGGTGCGGATATTGCCGGTTACGCGGGCGTTGGGTTTGAGGTGGAGTTTTTTCACTTCGATCAGGCCTTCGGTTTTGCCGAATACGATCAGATCGCTGCCGCGGATGTCGCCGTTCACCGCACCTTTGTCGCCAACGATGACGGTGCCGCCGGCTTGCACGTTGCCTTGGATTTGGCCGTCGATTTTCACCGATTGCTGGCTGAGGATGTCGCCCTGAATCCGGCATTGTGCGCCGATGATGGTGTCGATGGTGCTGGGGGCGGCGGCGGGCTGGGAACGGTCTTTTTTATCTTTAAACATGGTTGTTTCTCCGCGGATTGAATGGAAATGGAAGGCCGCGCAGTTTTATCTTGCGAGGCTGAGGAAGGTGGCAGGGTCGTGCGGCTCGTTATTGAGGCGCACTTCGTAGTGCAGGTGCGGGCCGGTAGAGCGGCCGGTGGAGCCGATTTTGCCGATGAGGTCGCCGGCTTTAACCGTTTGGCCGGGCTGCACGTCGATGTGCGATAAATGGCCATACACAGTGCTGTAGCCGTAGCCGTGGCGCACTTTCACCACTTGGCCGTAGCCATTCATGGTGCCGGCAAATTCCACTGTGCCGTTGGCAGTAACGCGTACGGGGTCGCCGACGTTGCCGCGAAAATCTAAGCCATGGTGAAACTCGCTGCCTTTGCTGTTAAACGGGTTATGCCGGGGGCCGAAGCCGGAAGAGAGCCCACCTTGCGCAGGGCGGCCAAGCGGCACGTTGTTGGCAGCCTTAAGCAGGTTTTCAATAGTTTGGCTGAATTCGGGCGTGTCTGCTGGCGGCAGAATATTGCGCGGGCCGCCGGCTTGGCTGATGGGTTTGCCGGGCTCGGATGATGCCGCCGGTTTGGGCGCAGGCACGTTTGCGCCGCGCTGGCGCAGGTAGTTTTGCAGATCGGCCACGGCTTTTTCGGATTGGGCGAGCTGGTTGAGCTTGGCGTTTACTTCGGCGGAGCGGGCTTCTTTCAAGTCTTCGATTTGCTGATTGAGTGCTTGGGTTTGCTGTTGCTGTTGCGCAAATTGGCTGTAGCTTTGGTAGTAGTGCCAACCCAAAGCCAACAGCGCGGCCAAAAGCGCCACCGTGGCCAGGGAAAGGCCGATGATGGTGGGTTTGATGGCGCGCAGCCGAGATTCAGCGATAACGAAGGTTTCGGTGCGGTGCTCGTCCAGCACCATCACTGTAACGGTTTTCTTTTGCTTATCCATTGATTTAACTGGAAAATGAGCAATTACTCAGGTTTGCATTGTATTACAAAATGCTATCGTTTGGCAAAAGCAAATCTATCGTTTGGCGGGTGGTTTGCGGTTGGGCAACCGGCGGCTTTCAGGTAGCCTCGAGCCTATGCGTGGCTTATCTTGCCAGTTTCGCTATACTATAGTGGATTAACAAAAACCAGTACAGCGTTGGCTCGCCTTGCCGTAACGTGTGTACTGTCTGCGGCTCGCCGCCTTGTCCTGATTTTTGTTAATCCACTATATCGGCCAGCGTAATCTAAGAAAGCAAATGGGCAATTTTTTCCACACCATACGGCGGATGCATCAGGAAAGGGAACGTCTGAACCGCGATCTTGCGAAAGCTTGGTTCAGCCTGCCCGGGCTTTGGCTGATCGGTATGCTGCTGGCTGCCGGGCTGGGTATGGGCGCATTGGTCACTTCGGCCGAGTGGCACAAGCGGCAGCGGCAGTTGGGCGTTCCGGTGGCCTATACGCATCATGCCGCCGCTGAGCTGAGGCGGCGTCAATGGTATGACGATGACGACAATCTCCACGTAGTCGGCCGCATCCGCACCGCCGAAGGCAAGCAACTTAATTTGGATTGCCGCAACTTGGCCGATCCGTTGTGCCAATATGATGAAAACATTTGGCAGCGCGAAGAAAACCTGCCCGTGCAGAGTTTTACCCAAGCCCATTGGCTGAGCTACCATGTGATTACCGAGCTCGCCTACACCAAAGACGGCAGCGAGCGGCTCTACCGCGCCGCCTTCAGCCCGCAGGAGGAAACCGAAAACTGGCGGCTGTATGCCCGCCTATGGACACGCGCTGCCACCGTGGCCGGAGCAGGCTGGCTTGGGCTCAGTATTGCTTGGTATCGGCGCGCCAGACGGCGCAGGAAGATACAGCAAAAGGCTACCTGAAACCTTCTTCCTGTTTCAGGTAGCCTTTTTCAGGTAGCCTGCCTCACCGCCTTTCTTTTAAAATACGGCATTCCGCTTTTTCATTATTTTTCATGCGCCTCACCCACATCAAACTTGCCGGCTTCAAATCTTTTACCGACTCCACCACCATCCACGTGCCCGGCCAGCTGGTGGCCGTAATCGGGCCCAACGGCTGCGGCAAATCCAACGTTATCGATGCCGTGCGCTGGGTGCTGGGCGAAGCCTCGGCCAAGCAGCTGCGCGGCGAGAGCATGCAAGACGTGATTTTCAACGGCGCCGCCACCCGCCGCCCCGCGCCCCGCGCCTCCGTGGAGCTGGTGTTCAGCAATGCCGACGGCAGCCTGCAGGGCGCATGGGGGCAATACGGCGAAATCAGCATCCGCCGCCAGCTCACCCGCCAAGGCGAATCCAGCTACTACATCAACGGGCAGCAAGTGCGCCGCCGCGACATCACCGACCTCTTCCTCGGCACCGGTGTCGGCGCGCGCGGCTATGCCGTGATCGAACAGGGCATGATTGCCCGCATCATCGAAGCCCGCCCCGAAGAGTTGCGCGCCCACATCGAAGAAGCCGCCGGCGTATCCAAATATAAAGAACGCCGCCGCGAAACCGAAAACCGCCTGCGCGACACCCGCGAACACCTCCAACGCCTCGGCGACCTGCAGTCCGAACTCGGCCGACAAGTGGAAAAACTCCAACGCCAGGCCGCCGCTGCCGAACGCTATCGCAGCCTCACCGCCGAGCTCAACCAAGCGCAAAACTGCCACGACTTCGCCCAATGGCGGCACACGCTTGCCGCCGCCGACCGCGCCGCCGCCGAACACGAACGCGCCCGCGAGCGGCAAGACGAACTCGCCCGGCAAAACCAAGCCATGAACGATGCCGTGCAAGTGTTGCGCCAAACCGAACAGCACCAGCAGGCTGAGCAATACCGGCTCAACCAGCAACACGCCTTGCTGCGCGAGCAAACCGCCCGTCTCGAAGAGCAAATCCGCTCGCGGCAGAGCCAACGTCAGCGCCTCGAACGCGAACAGGCCGCCGCCCAAGCCGCCATCCAGAAAATCGACAGCGAACACGCCGAGCTGCAACAGCAGCACGCCGCTGCCGAACAGGCCGCCAAGCAGCAACAGATGCAGCTTGAGCTGCTCACCATCGAAGCCGCCGCCCTCGAAGAGCAACTGCCCGAGCTGGAAACCGCCCAGCAGCAGGCTGCCGATCAGCAGCACAGCCGGCATGACGAAGCCGCCCGCCTCCGCCGTGAGCTCGCCCTGAAGCAACAGCAGCTGCAACACAGCCGCCAAAGCATCAGCCGGCTGCAAGAGCGTCAAGCCCGTTTGCAGCAGGAAGCCGCCGCCCTACAAAGCGATGCCGGGCAGGACACCGCCGCCGCCCAAGCCCGAGCCGACACCCTCGCCGCCCAATACCAACAGGGAGAGAAGCAACTGCAACGGCTCGAAGAGCAAACAGGCTACCTGAAAACCGCCCTCACCGCCGCCCGCGAACGCGAACAGGAACACGAACGCCGCATCCTCGCCGCCGAGGCCGAGCAGAAAATCCTCGCCGCCTTGCTGGCCGACAACGCCCGCCACAACTTCTGGCAGGGCAGCGAGCAAGCCGATGCCCCCGCCTTGTGGCAGCACATCCGCGTGCCCGAAGCATGGCAGGGCGCGCTGGCCGCTGTGCTGGGCGAGCGGCTCAACGCCCGCGCGCTGCCCGCTGATTTCCAGCCGCCGTCGCCGTTGCCCGAATCCCCCGCCGCCTGGTTCGACCGCGAAGCCCATGCCCACCGCGCCGCCAGCCCGGCTCAGGCGCTGATCCACCAAATCCAAGCCGAGCCGCCTTTTCAGGTAGCCTTAGCCCACTGGCTCGAAGGCATCTTGTGCGCCCCTGATTTGGATTACGCGCTGGCACACCGCAGCCGCCTCGAGCCCGGCCAAGAATGGCTCACCCCGCAAGGCCACCGCATCGACCGCCTCGGCGTGCTGCTGCATCATGCCGACAGCGGCAGCCAGCAAATGCGCCACCGCGCCCGCCACGACGAAATCACCGCAGCCTTGGCCGAATGGCAGCCGCAGTTTCAGCTAGCCCGAACCGAAGCCGAAAAACTGGCGCAGCAGCAAGCCCAAGCCGAAACCGAGCTGCGCCAGGCCCAAACCGAGCAACGCCGCCTTGCCGCCGAGCTGGCCGCCGCCCAACAGCAGGCTGGTGCGCTTGCCGCCCGTGCCGCACAAGCCGGGCAACGGCGCGAACACATTGCCCAAGAACAGGCACAGCTGGCGCAGGAGGCGGAAGAGCTGGCGTGTGCCGCCGAAATTCTGGCCGAAGAGACCGCCGTCCTCGAAGAGCGCCTACCCGAGCTGGAAGCAGAGAGCCGCGCCCAAGCCGAACACAGCCAGCAGGCACAGCAAGCCCTGCGCCAAGCCCGCCAAGCCGTGCTCGAAGCCGACCGCCGCCGCAGCGCCGCCGAAATCGAAGCCCACCGCCAAACCCAGCAGCTGCAAAACCTCGCCGCCCGCATGGCCGCGCTGGTGCAGCAAAAAGCCGATTGGCAGCACCGCCAGAGCGAGCTCGCCCTCACCTACGCCGAAGACAGCGAAGACGAACAACGCTTGCAGCTGGAAGAACTGGCCGAAGCCGCCTTCACGCTGGAAGAGCAAATCCAAGCCGCTGCCGCCGAACTGGCCGAAACCCAAGAGCAGGGCAGGCAGCAATACGCCCGCCAGCAGGCGCTGGCCGCCGAGCTGCCGCAATGGCAGCAGGCCGCCCAAACTGCCTTGTTGCAGCAGCAGGAAGCCCTGCTCAACGCCAAACGCTTCCACGATAACTTATTGGCGCGCCAAGCCGATATCGCCGCGCTCGAAGCCGAACAGCAGGCAGGCTACCTGAAAACCGACTGGCCGCAGCAAATCGACAGCATTTCCCGCCGCATCCAAGCCCTCGGCGCGGTGAACCTGGCCGCGCTCGACGAATTGGCCGAAGCCCGCGAGCGCGACGGCTACTACCAAAACCAACGCGCCGACCTGCAATCCGCCATCGCGCTGCTGGAAGAAGCCATCGCCCAAATCGATGGCGAAACCAAACAGCGCTTTCAAGCCACCTTCGATGCCATCAATCAAAAAGTGCAAACCTTCTTCCCTACCCTGTTCGGCGGCGGCGAAGCCAGCCTGCACATGGTGGGCGACGATTTGCTCACCGCCGGTGTATCCATCATGGCGCGCCCGCCCGGCAAGAAAAACAGCACCATCCACCTGCTCTCCGGCGGTGAAAAAGCCCTCACCGCCATGAGCCTCGTGTTCGCCCTGTTCAGCCTTAATCCCGCCCCCTTCTGCCTGCTGGACGAAGTGGATGCCCCGCTGGACGACGCCAACACCGCCCGCTTCTGCAATCTGGTGAAAGAAATGAGCGCCCAAACCCAGTTCCTGTATATTTCCCACAACCGCCTCACCATGGAAATGGCCGAGCAGCTCATCGGCGTTACCATGCAGGAAAAAGGCGTGTCCCGCATCGTGGCGGTGGACATCAAACAGGCGCTGGAAATGGCGGAAACGGATTGAGATTAAATTTTCAGGTAGCCTCATCCTTGGCAGAGGCTACCTGAAAGCCAAAAAGGCAGATAAAACAACATGTCGGCACCCCCTGCCGACCTACCCCAAAGGCTACCTGAAACATGGAATCCATCATCGAACTGCGCCACCTAAAAACCCTGCTCGCCCTGGCTGAAACCGGTAGCGTTTCCCTGGCCGCCAAACGCGTGTTCCTTACCCAATCCGCCCTGTCGCACCAAATCCGCGCCTTGGAAAACCACTTCGGCACGCCGCTGTTCGAGCGCAAAACCACCCCCCTGCATTTCACGCCTGCCGGCGAGCGGCTGTTGCAGCTGGCGCGCGAAGTGATGCCGCATCTGGCCGCTGCCGAGCGCGATCTGGCGCAGATTGCCGGTGGCGGTGCGGGCGAGTTGCGGCTGGCGGTGGAATGCCACACCTGTTTCGACTGGCTTATGCCCGCCATGAGCGATTTCCGCCCGCTGTGGCCGAAGGTGGAGCTCGATATCGTGTCCGGCTTCCAGGCCGACCCGGTGGGGCTCTTGTTGCAACACCGCGCCGATTTGGCCATCGTGTCCGAAGCCGTGCCGCAGGCAGGCATCCGTTACCAGCCACTGTTTGCCTACGAAATGGTGGGCATCTGCGCCCAAGATCATCCTCTGGCGGCCAAACCCGTGTGGCAGGCGCAGGATTTCGCCGCCGAAACCCTGATTACCTATCCCGTTCCCGATGATATGCTTGATTTGCTGCGAAAAATCCTGCTGCCCGCCGGCATCAACCCGCCGCGCCGCCACAGCGAGCTCACCATCGCCATCATCCAGCTGGTGGCCAGCCGCCGCGGTATTGCCGCCCTGCCGTATTGGACGGTGATGCCCTATCTGGAAAAAGGCTATATCGTCGCCCGCACCATCGGCAGCCCCCCGCTCACCAGCGAGCTCTATGCCGGTATGCGCAGCGATGATACGCATAAAAGCTACCTCGATAACTTCTGCCAAATCATCCGCGACCGCGGCTTCGCCGATTTGCCCGGGCTGAGTGTGTTGGAATAGCGGTGTAGTGGCAAGGTTGGCTGAAATACGGTGTTTGCAGAGCTGAAAATCGGTAGCCAAGAGCAATTGCGCTCGGGAGTACGCCGGAAATACGTGGCATATTCTCAATTTCTCAATATTTTGGTGTAAGCGGAATTCAGGGATGTGTTTAAAAAGGTGGCGTAATGGATAGAGGTAGCTCTTTAAGAGACAAAATCTATATAAATGCGGTGTTGTCTACTGTTAATCTGATTAGCAGCAAAGTGAATCTAATCGAGGTGTATATTGATGAAGATAAGGAAATCATCGAATTCCATTTTTCATTAAGCCACATTAATAACGTAGAACTAGGTTCTAATCCAAGATATTGTCGATGGCTATATTGATGTCAACACGGATGCTGCCGGAGAGGGGGTAAGCTCTGAGTTTGATTTCAAAGTGTTTGTTTCTGAAAATGGAAATAGCTTATCCCGAGCAGATAGGCGATATATACCGATTTATGGGAAATGTGATGCTGAGTATTTTAAAGCAAGAAATAATGATGATTATGTTGAAGAATATGTGAAAAAGAAAATAGTGTTTTTATAATGATTTGCAGATAAAAATACTGCCAAACGATGCTAGTGCTTTCTATGTCAGAAATGTCTGTAAGATTGAGTTTTATAACTATCTGTTGCAACGTTAAATCTTGCCTGAAATCAATCGAGTTGCTTAGAGGCTAGCCTTCAGGTAGCCCCCTCTTTCCCGCTATAATCCCCACCTTTACTTTCTACTCCCCACGCCCACCATGACCCAGCCCAGCCCTGAATACACCGCCCAGCTGCAACAAAAAGCAGGCTACCTGAAACAGCGTTTTACCGAATTTTCCCCACCGGAATGGCAGGTGTTTGCTTCGCCTGAAAAGCATTATCGGATGCGTGCCGAATTTCGGGTTTGGCACGATGGCGACAGCATCAGCTATGCCATGTTCGAGCCCGGGCAGAAGGCGGGTTCGGCCTCGTTGCGCCGGATCGATTCCCTGCCTGCCGCTTCTGCCGCGATTAATGCCGTGATGCCCCGATTGCTGGCTGCCGTACAGGCCGATCTGTTGTTGCGGGAGCGGTGGTATCAGTGCGAATTTTTGTCCACCCTGAGCGGCGATATGCTGGTGGGCATGATTTACCACAAGCGGCTGTGCGGGCAATGGCAGGCGGCCGCGGCGCGATTGCAGCGCGAATTGGGCATCATGATTATCGGCCGCAGCCGCGGGCAGAAGCTGGTGTTGGCGCAGGATTTCGTTACCGAACGCCTGCATGCTGACGGGCGCGATTGGCTCTACCGCCAATACGAAGGCGGCTTCAGCCAGCCCAATGCGCTGGTGTGCCAGAAAATGCTGGATTGGGCCTGCGGCGCGGCGGCGGGGCTGGGCGGCGATTTGCTGGAGCTTTATTGCGGCAACGGCAATTTCACCCTGCCGCTGGCGCGTTATTTCCGCCGCGTGCTGGCCACGGAATTGTCGAAAACCTCGGTGCAGGCGGCGCAGTGGAATATCGAAGCCAACGGTGCGGCCAACATCCGCCTGGCGCGGCTTTCCGCCGAAGAGTTCACCCAGGCCTACCAGGGCGTGCGCCGTTTCCGCCGCTTGCAGGAGCAGGGCATCGGGCTGGCGGATTATGCGTTTTCCACCGTGTTTGTCGATCCGCCGCGCGCCGGCATAGACGATGCCACCTTGCGCCTGCTGCAGAATTTCGACAACATCATCTACGTTTCCTGCAATCCGGAAACCCTGCACGCCAACCTCGCCACGCTCACACAAACCCACGGCATCGAACGCGCCGCGCTGTTCGACCAATTCCCGTTTACGCCGCATATTGAGAGCGGGGTATTGCTGCGGCGGCGATAGGGCTGTTGCGGCCAAAGGCTACCTGAAAAGGGGAAATCGATTTTCAGGTAGCCTTTTGCATGCGCTGCGGCTGCCTGTTTGGTTTGTCATTGGTGTTGGCGATATAATCAAGCTCTTCCCAACAACCGACTCAAAGGAGTTTCATCATGGCCAAAACCATTATCCATACCGACCACGCTCCCGCCGCCATCGGTGCTTATTCCCAAGCCGTGCGCGCCGGCGATACCATTTATTTGAGCGGCCAGATTCCGCTGGTGCCCGCCACCATGCAGGTGGTGGAAGGCGGCTTTGCCGAACAGACCCGCCAAGTGTTTGAAAACCTCAAAGCCGTGATTGAAGCCGCCGGCGGCAGCTTTGCTGATGTGGTGAAACTCAACGCCTACCTCACCGACCTTTCCAACTTCGCCACCTTCAACCAAATCATGGGCGAATACTGCCACGAACCTTTCCCCGCCCGCGCCGCCGTGCAGGTGTCTGCCCTGCCTAAAGGTGTGCTAGTGGAAGTGGAAGGCGTGGTGGTGCTGAACGCCTAAGCATAATAAAGGCTACCTGAAAACTGCTGCAGCTTGCGTTTTCAGGTAGCCTTTCGCTTTATCTGACCCACTATAAATCTCCTCTAACACAAACATCATGGCACACTACGCAATCGGCGACCTGCAAGGCTGTTTCGCCGAATTTCAAGAACTGCTCGCCCACATCGGCTTCAACCACGGCCGCGACACCCTTTGGCTGGTAGGCGATATCGTCAACCGCGGCCCCCAATCCCTCGACTGCCTGCGCTACATCAAGCAGCACGAAAGCAGCATCCGCACCGTGCTCGGCAACCACGACCTCCATCTCTTGGCTATTGCCCATGGGCACGGCAAGCTCAAACGCAGCGACACGGTGGCCGACATCCTCGATGCCCCCGACCGCCAAGTGCTGCTCGATTGGCTGCGGCACCAGCCCCTGATGCTGCAACACGGCAACAACCTGATCGTGCACGCCGGCATTTGGCCGCAATGGACGGCTGAAACCGCGCAGCAGCGTGCCGCCGAAGTGGCCGCCGCCTTGCAAAGCCGCCCCGATTGGTTTTTTGCCCATATGTATGGCAACAAGCCCGAGAGCGACTGCGCCGATAACGAAACCGAACGCCTGCGCTTCGCCACCAATGTGTTCACCCGCATGCGCGCCCTACACTGCGACGGCCGCATGGATTTCGACTACAAAGCCACCCTGCCCGAAATGCCATCCGACCTCATGCCCTGGTTCCGTGCGCCCGGGCGGCAAACCCTTGGTTATCAAACCGTATTCGGCCATTGGTCGGCACTCGGCCTGTATCGCGGCGAGCAGGTATGCGGCATCGATACCGGCGCGCTGTGGGGCGGCCAGCTTACCGCGCTGGATTTAGATACGCAGCAGATTTTTCAGGTAGCCTCCAAGCAGCCTAAGAAATTTGGCTAACATATTGTCGCCACATGATTTAATGTTTATTAACACGAACATGCGGGCAAGCAGGGCGGGCTTTTGTTACAATGCGGCCTGTTCGCGCCTGCCTGAACAGCTTACCGCAGCGCGTTTCCCAACCAATTGAAGGAGTTCCTATGAACAGCAAATTAGTCATCCCCGCCGCCATCGCCGTATTGGCACTGAGCGCCTGTTCCAGCAGCAAAGCCCCGGAAGGCAATCAGCCGCAAACCCAGCAGGGTCAGCAAGCGCAGCAAGGCAACGGTGAAGCTACTGCTGCCATTGGCAAGATTCAGGTAGCCCAAGTGGACAGCATCGACAAAACCGTAGAAGTGCACTACACCTGCCAAGCCGGTAACGGCCAGCAGCAAAAAGTGGGCGCCATGTACGGTATCAAGAGCGGCACCTTGGTGGTAGCGCAGCTGAAAATCAACGATAAAGTTTCCCCCGGCCTGTGGCGCGTGCTCAACGACAGCAACGGCCAGCAGCAAAACAGCTATTATGGCGAAGGCGTGATTTGGGTAACCGGCAAAGCCACCCCTGCCAACGTAGCCACCACCAACGCCATCGGCCTGCTGCAGGCACAGAGTGTGGATGATGCCGGCAACCCGGTAAACCTCACAACCGTGCTGGAAAACTGCCAAGTGAGCCGCCAAGCCGCTCCGGCTCGCGGCAACCGCCAGCAACGCCGCCGCTAAGCCGGTATGATGAAAATGGAAAAGCTGCCTTAATGGGCAGCTTTTTTTGTGGGAGAACAGGCTACCTGAAAGGGTGTGGATGGTTTCAGGTAGCCTGTGGTTATAGTGAATTAAATTTAAACCAGTACAGCGTTGGCTCGCCTTGCCGTAACGTGTGTACTGTCTGCGGCTCGCCGCCTTGTCCTGATTTAAATTTAATCCACTATATGGTGAGTTGGCTTCGATTGATGCTTGTCGCTCGTCATCTTGTATCGAAAAATAATTTAATCCGCCATGTTTTTACCTGTGATGGTATCAGTGAAGTGTAAATCGACATCTCGTCCGCTAGGGGAGAACTCGATTTTATATAGGTTGGAATTACGGAAGAGGGTGTGGGTGTGCAGCATGTTTCAGGTAGCCTTTCTGCCTATTGATTCGCCCGAATCCAGGCCAACCAGCGGTCGAACAGGTCGGGCTGCAGGCCGGCGATAACGGAGCGTTTGAAAACGTGTTCGCCGCTCCAGAAGTCGTCTCCTTCTAGCGTGGCCAGGCGGCCGCCGGCTTCTTCGTAGATCAGGGCGCCGGCGGCGTAGTCCCACAGTTTTTGGCCGCCGTGCAGGTAGAGGTCGTAGCGGCCGGCGGCGAGGTAGCACCAGTCGAGCGTGCTGGAGCCCATACTGCGCTGCGAGCCGAAGGGGTGGAGGGTTTGCATGCGGTTGGCGAGTTTGCCTGAACGCAGATATTTCACTTCCACGCCGGCAATAGATTCATGCAGTTTTTTCGGTGTGTTACGTAAGGGCAGGGGGCGGCCGTTGAGATGTGCGCCGTGACCGCGTTCGGCAGTGAACATTTCCTGCATCATGGGGTGGAAAATGGCTCCTAGCTGGGCGCGGCCGTGGCGGATATAGGCCACGGAGAGGGCGAAGTGCGGTAGGCCGTTGATGAAGTTGTTGGTGCCGTCGATAGGGTCGACCACCCACAGCCCGGTTGTGGCGTGTTGCCACATGGCATGCTGCTCTTCGGCGCTCATTTCTTCGCCCTGCATCGGGCAGTCGATGATTTGCGGCAGTTTTTGGGCAAACAGGGCTTGGGCGTGCAGGTCGGCTTCGGTGAGGCGGGTGCCGTCGCTTTTGGTGCTGACGGCGGCGTTGAGGAAACGCGGCATTACGGCGGTTTGCGCCACTTCGCGAACCAGTTCTGCTAAACGGTTGAGCAAAATCTTTCCTTCCCGATGCTTTTCTGATAGAAACGGGATATTAACCATTTTTCGGGGTAAACAACAGATGCCGCGTTTTTATGTTCCGCAAACTTTTGTTGCCGGCGAGGTGCTGAGGCTACCTGAAAATGTGTGCCGGCATATCCAAGTGCTGCGCTTGCAGGCGGGTGAGCCGCTGGTGTTGTTTGACGGCCGGGGACAGGCGGCGCAGGCGGAATTGCTGGAAATCGGGCGCAAACAGGCGTTGGCGCGGGTGGATCGATTGCTCATGGAATCGCGCGAATCGCCGCTGGCGGTTACGCTGATTCAGGCGGTGTCGGCTTCGGAAAAGATGGATTTTGCAGTGCAAAAGGGCACAGAATTGGGGGTGAAACGCATCGTGCCGGCGGTTTCCATGCGCTCGAATGTACGGCTTTCGGGCGAGCGGGCGGAGAAAAAGGTGCGGCGCTGGCAGGAAATTGCTGTATCGGCCTGTGAGCAATGCGGGCGCAACGAAGTGCCGCCGGTGGCGCCGATTGCCGATTTGTCGCAGGTGCTGGCTGCGCTGCCGGCCGATTCGGGCGCGCGGCTGTTGTTGAGCCCGCACGGCGGTGTGCCGCTGTGCAGCCTGCCGCCGGCGCAAAGCGCGGTGTTGCTGATTGGGCCGGAAGGCGGGTTGACGGCAGAAGAAGAGGATTTGGCACGCTCGTATGGGTTTCAGGCGGTGCAGCTCGGCGCACGGGTGTTGCGCACTGAAACGGCGGCGCTGGCGGCATTGGCGGCGATGCAGGCCTTGTGGGGCGATTTTTAGCGGCATGGGCGCTGTGCTAAAATGCGCGAATTGAAAGTTTTCAGGTAGCCTTCTTCCTTACCTTAGAGGCTACCTGAAAAAATAACTGGATTAGGAAACAGATAAATGGCAAAACCGAAAAGCGGCCTCGGCGGCCGGGGCTTGGATTCTTTGTTGGCCGGTGCGGTGGGCGACAGCAGCGGCGACAGGCTGACCAGCGTGCCGGTGCGCGACATCAAGCCTGGGCGCTATCAGCCGCGTTCGCAAATGGACGACGAAGGCCTGCAGGAGCTGGCCGATTCGATTAAAGCGCAGGGCGTGATCCAGCCGGTTATCGTGCGCGAGCACGGCTTGTCGCAATACGAACTGATTGCCGGCGAGCGCCGGTGGCGTGCCAGTCAGCTGGCGGGGTTGACCGAAATTCCAGTGGTGATTAAGAGCATTGGCGACGAAGAGGCGCTGGCGATGGGCTTGATTGAAAATATCCAGCGCGAAAACCTCAATCCGATTGAAGAGGCGCAGGGTTTGAAGCGTTTGGTGGACGAATTCGGCCTTACGCACGAAACCGTGGCCAAGGCAGTAGGGCGCAGCCGCAGTGCGGTGTCGAACAGCCTGCGTTTGTTGGCTCTGCCCGAGCCGGTGCAGGAAATGCTGTTTTTGCGCCAGCTGGAAATGGGGCATGCGCGGGCTTTGTTGTCGCTGCCAGTGATGGAGCAGCTTTCCTTGGCGCAGAAGGCGGTGAAAAACGGCTGGTCGGTGCGCGAGGTGGAACGGCGCAGCCAGCTGGCGCAACAGACACCGCAGGAGAAAAAACCCAAAACTGTCAGTCCGGATATACGCTACCTGAATGAGGCGCTTACGGAAAAATTGGGCGTGCGCGCAGAAGTGCAAACGGCCAACCACAAGCGCGGGAAGGTGGTGTTGCATTTCGACAGCCCGGAAACCTTTGCGCGGTTGATGCAGCAGCTGGATGTGAAGTTGCCTGATTGAGCAAAGGTTTGTCTGAGGTTTTAGGTGCTTGAAAGTTATGTCTGTATGGTTTTCAGGTAGCCTTAGTAATGCTTTGAATATTGATATTGTTTGACAAGAATTAACATTTTTCTTGACTTTGTTGGCGTTTTTGCTTATATTTAAAAAGCTAACATTTAGTGTATGAAGATGGATGTATGGCGGCAACAATTTATCTCCAATTGGTAATCACGGCGATACTTGTTGCTGTTTTTTGGGTGTTTTCCGGTACGGTTGCAGCCAAGTCGGCAGCGCTGGGTTGTTTGTGTTATACCGTGCCCACCATCTTGGCGGTACTGGTTTTAAGGTTTTTCCTGAAGTTTCCGAAATGGAGTGGCAGCGCATTCTGGCTGGGAGAAAGTTTAAAAATAGTACTGGCGCTCGTGTTAATGACGCTGGTGTTCGTTTTTTATCGCCAACACATCGTGTTCGTCCCGTTTATTGTCGGGCTGGGCGCGGTGAGTCATGCGGTGTTATTGATATTTTTGAAGGTTAAGAAGTATGGCCGGTGAAAGCATGAGTGCAGCCGACTACATCAAGCACCATTTACAAAGCTTGACCAGTTTGTCGGATGTGAGCAAAGGGCAGGGTCTGCGAAATATTGCCGATTTCTCGGTTGTCAATTTGGATTCCCTTTTTATTGCGGCTTTTTTGGCGATTCTCGGGTCGCTGGCAATGTGGTATGCCGCTCGCAAGGCGACGCCAGGGGTGCCGGGGCGTTTTCAAGCTGCTATAGAAATCTTGTTCGAGTTTATCGATAATCTGTGCAAGGGTATTATTCACAACGAGCAATCGCGTAAAACAGTGGCGCCGTTGGGTTTGGCGCTGTTTGTTTGGATTGTCCTGATGAATACTATGGACTTATTGCCGGTAGATTTGTTGCCGTGGATTTGGCAGCATGTAACTGGTAATCATCATGCCCTACTGCGTGTGGTGCCGACCGCAGATTTGAATATTACCTTAGGCATGTCAATTGGCGTGCTGCTTACCTGCTTTCTGTTCAATATCAAAATTAAAGGGTTGGGCGGCTGGATTCATGAACTGTTTGCCGCGCCGTTTGGTATTTGGCTGGCTCCGTTCAATTTTATTTTGAATCTGGTGGAATTTTCTTCCAAAACCATTTCGCACGGCATGCGACTGTTCGGTAATATGTATGCCGGTGAGTTGGTGTTTTTGCTGATTGCCATGCTGGGTGGTGCTTGGGCGATGCCGGGTGAAGCAGTTACCTGGATTGACCCAGTGCTGGCGTTCTTCCATATCTTGGCTGGATTTATTTGGGCAGTATTCCATATTCTGGTTATTGTGTTGCAAGCGTTTATTTTCGTTGCTTTGGCTTTTGTTTATATCGGCCAAGCGCATAGTTCCCATTAGTAGTTTGTTGTTTTTTGTAGTAGTTTAACTTTCACTTTTAGATAAGGAGTTTTAAATGGATTTGAATAGTGCATTGGCCATCACTTGCGGCCTGATTGTTGCGTTCGGTGCTGTGGCTGCTGCGGCCAGTATCGCATTCGTGGGCTCAAAGTATCTGGAGGCTTCTGCTCGCCAGCCTGAGCTGATTGAACCGCTGCAAACCAAATTGTTCCTGATTGCCGGTTTGATCGACGCGGCATTCTTGATCGGCGTGGCTGTTGCTTTGCTGTTCGCCTTCGTGAATCCGTTTGCCCCGGCAGTTGCAGGTTAAGATTACACAAACTTTTGACGTTTGTTTTAACCCTAACTGTGAAGGTTGAGTAAAGTGAATATTAATTCAGCTTTAATCATACAAATAATCGTCTTTTGCCTGCTGGTGTGGTTCACCGTGAAATTCGTGTGGCCACCCATTGCCAAGGCTTTAGATGAGCGTGCCAGCAAAATTGCCGAAGGCTTGGCTGCTGCCGAGCGTGGAAAAAGTGATTTCGAACAGGCTGAAAAGCGTGTGGCTGAACTCATGGCTGAAGGTCGTGATCAAGTTGCCGAAATCATCACTAATGCAGAGAAACGCGCCTCTCAAATCGTTGAGGATGCTAAAAAGCAGGCCTCTGATGAGGCTGCTCGTGTTGCTGCGCAGGCTAAGGCCGATGTGGAGCAGGAAGTTAATCGGGCACGCGAAGCTCTGCGTGAGCAGGTGGCTGCGCTGGCAGTTAAAGGTGCTGAACAGATTCTGTGCAGCGAGATTAATGCCGATAAACATGCCCACTTGCTGGGTATGTTGAAGCAGGAGCTGTAAAACTATGGCTGAACTTGCCACCATTGCTAGGCCGTATGCTAAAGCATTATTTGAATTGGCATCTGAAAAAGGCCAAGTTGAACTTTGGCTGCAGAAGCTGAAAGATTTGGCGTGGGCTGTCGGACAACCTAAGCTTACCACGTTGCTGGATGATGCTGGCATTGCTCCTCACCAGAAGGCGGATGCCTTGATTGGATTGCTGGACGATATCCAGGCGCCGCAATATACGGATTTCAAAAATTTTCTGTATGTGCTGGCTGAAGGTGGTAGATTGACAGTTTTGCCAGAAGTCTATAACCAATATCAAGCATTGGTACTGGCAAAAGACCATATACAGAAGGCTATAATTTACAGTGCCTTCCCGATGAGTGAAGGACAGTTCGCCAAGGTGGTAAGTGATTGCCAGCAGAAATTTGGCCACAAGCTGGAGGCTACTTTAAAGGTGGTGCCCGAGCTGATTGGTGGTATCAAAATTGAAGTTGGAGATAAAGTTTTGGACTTGTCCGTGCGGGGGAAGTTGAAAAACCTGTATACGGCCATGATAAATTAGGAGAGTTTCATGCAGCTTAATCCTGCTGAAATCAGTGAGTTGTTAAAATCTAAAATTGAAAACCTGAATGTAAAACAGGAAGCCAACACCTATGGGGGTGTGATTTCTGTGACCGACGGTATCGTGCGTGTACACGGATTGTCGGATGTAATGCAGGGTGAGATGTTAGAGTTCCCCGGCAACACGTTCGGCTTGGCCATGAACTTGGAGCGTGACTCGGTTGGTGCGATTGTATTGGGCGAGTACGAGCATATTAAAGAAGGTGATCAAGTTAAATGTACCGGTCGTATTTTGGAAGTGCCGGTTGGTCGAGAGCTAGTTGGCCGTGTTGTGAATGCCCTGGGTCAGCCGATTGATGGCAAGGGTCCTATTAACGCTAAAGAAACTGCGCCGATTGAGAAAATCGCTCCAGGTGTAATTGCACGCCAATCCGTAGATCAGCCAATGCAAACTGGCTTGAAATCAGTGGATTCTATGGTACCGATTGGTCGTGGCCAGCGTGAATTGATTATTGGCGACCGTCAAACTGGTAAGACAGCTGTTGCATTGGATGCGATTGTCAATCAAAAAGGCACCGGTGTTATCTGTATTTATGTGGCAATCGGGCAAAAAGCCTCCTCTATTGCTAACGTAGTACGCAAACTGGAAGAGCATGGCGCAATGGAGCATACCATTGTGGTGGCGGCAACTGCTTCTGAAGCAGCGGCTCTGCAGTTTATTGCTCCGTATTCTGGTTGCACGATGGGCGAGTATTTCCGCGATCGTGGCGAAGATGCGTTGATTGTGTATGATGATTTGTCTAAACAAGCTGTTGCCTATCGTCAAATTTCTTTGCTGTTGCGCCGCCCGCCTGGTCGTGAAGCTTATCCAGGTGACGTTTTCTATCTGCACAGTCGTCTGCTGGAACGAGCTGCACGCATCAATGCTGATGAGGTAGAAAAACGTACAAACGGTGAAGTAAAAGGGAAAACTGGCTCATTGACTGCATTGCCGATTATCGAGACCCAAGCCGGTGACGTGTCTGCTTTCGTGCCGACTAACGTAATTTCTATTACTGATGGTCAGATTTTCTTGGAAACTGATTTGTTCAACTCAGGCATCCGCCCGGCCATTAACGCAGGTATTTCCGTATCTCGCGTAGGCGGTTCTGCCCAAACCAAAGTTATTAAAAAACTGGGTGGTGGTATCCGTTTAGCTTTGGCTCAATATCGTGAATTGGCAGCATTCTCTCAATTTGCTTCTGATTTGGACGAGGCTACCCGCAAGCAGTTGCAACATGGTGAAGTGGTTACTGAATTGATGAAGCAAAAACAATTCAGCACCATGAGTATTGCTGAAATGGCTTTGACCTTGTGGGCGATTAACAAAGGCTCTTACGAAGATGTGCCGGTATCTAAGGCATTAGCGTTTGAGGCTGACTTCTTGGGCTATATGCGTACGCAGCACGCCGATGTGCTGGATCAAATCAATCAGCAGGGCGTGATGAGTGATGAGAACGAGCAAGTTTTGACCGAAGCTATCAGCACATTTAAAGCCTCCCGCAACTACTCGGCTTAAACCGCAGAAAAGGAAAAGTCTGAAATGGCAGTAGGGAAAGAAATCCTCACAAAAATCCGCAGTGTACAGAATACACAGAAGATTACCAAAGCCATGCAGATGGTATCGACTTCCAAAATGCGGAAAACGCAGGACAGAATGCGTTTGGCACGGCCTTATGCCGAGAAAGTGCGTATAGTGATGAGCCACTTGGCGCAGGTAGAAACTGAGCATAAGCAGTTGCCAATCTTGGAAAGCCGAGAAAACATTCGACGTGCCGGTTTCATCTTGATCACTACTGACAAGGGCTTGTGTGGCGGGTTGAATGCCAATTTGCTGAAGAAGTTTTTGGGGCAGGTGCAAGAGTATCAGCAGCAGGGCGTGGAAGTGGAGGTTATCTGCTTCGGTAGTAAAGGCTTAGCTGCCTGTAATCGTGCAGGCCTCAATGTGGTGGCCAGTGCGGTGAATCTGGGTGACACTCCGAAAATGGAAGTGCTGCTTGGTTCGCTGACTGAAGTGTTTCAGCGTTATGCTGATGGTGGCTTGGATATTGTGCACTTGGTGTATTCTAGATTTATCAATACCATGCGCCAAGAGCCAAATTTGGAGACCTTGCTGCCTATCGGTCACAATGTGCTGAACGAAATATCGGAAGCAGAAGAATACGGCCGAGAATATGTTTATGAGCCGTCGCCAATTTTGGTGTTGGAATATTTGGTACGCCGCTATTTGGAATCGGTGGTGTATCAGGCTTTGTGTGAAAACATGGCTTCCGAGCAGTCTGCCCGTATGGTAGCAATGAAGGCCGCTACGGATAACGCAAGCAACGCAATTAAGGAATTACGCCTGATTTACAACAAATCCCGTCAGGCAGCGATTACTACTGAACTGTCGGAAATTGTAGCCGGTGCCGCTGCAGTATAGGTGGGCAGAGCAGGCAGATTTGAATATTTAGGATAGATAAATGAACCAAGGCAAAATCGTACAAATTATTGGTGCGGTAGTCGACGTGGAGTTTCCGCGTACCGCCATTCCGCGTGTTTACGATGCACTCAAACTGGTTGATACTGATTTGACGCTGGAAGTACAGCAGCAGCTTGGTGACGGCGTTGTCCGTACCATTGCGATGGGTAGTACAGACGGTTTGAAACGTGGCTTGGCTGTGCAAAATACTGGTGCACCGATTACTGTGCCGGTGGGGAAAGCCACCCTAGGCCGCATCATGGACGTTCTGGGCAACCCCGTGGACGAACAAGGTCCGATCGGTTCTGGCCAAACCCGTGCTATTCATCAATTTGCACCTAAGTTCGACGAACTCTCCAGCACTACTGAATTGTTGGAAACAGGCATTAAAGTGATCGATTTGCTTTGTCCGTTTGCTAAAGGTGGTAAAGTGGGTCTGTTTGGCGGTGCCGGTGTGGGCAAAACCGTGAACATGATGGAGCTGATTAACAACATTGCCAAAGCGCACAGTGGTCTTTCCGTATTCGCTGGCGTGGGTGAGCGTACTCGTGAAGGTAACGACTTCTACCACGAAATGAAAGACTCCAACGTGTTGGATAAAGTGGCAATGGTGTATGGCCAGATGAACGAGCCTCCTGGTAACCGCTTGCGTGTTGCTCTAACTGGTTTGTCGATGGCTGAATACTTCCGTGACGAAAAAGACGAAAACGGCAAAGGCCGTGACGTATTGTTCTTTGTGGATAATATCTACCGCTATACTCTGGCCGGTACCGAAGTGTCGGCTCTGCTTGGCCGTATGCCTTCTGCTGTGGGTTATCAGCCAACTTTGGCTGAAGAAATGGGTCGTTTGCAGGAGCGTATTACCTCCACCCAAACCGGCTCCATCACTTCTATCCAAGCTGTATATGTACCGGCTGACGACTTGACCGACCCGTCCCCTGCCACTACGTTTGCCCACTTGGATGCGACTGTAGTATTGAGCCGCGATATTGCCTCCTTGGGTATTTACCCTGCGGTAGACCCTTTGGACTCCACTTCTCGCCAGCTCGATCCGATGGTGCTCGGCCAAGAGCACTACGATGTGGCTCGTGGCGTGCAATCTACCTTGCAGAAATACAAAGAATTGCGCGATATTATCGCCATTTTGGGTATGGACGAGTTGTCTGATGAAGACAAGATGACGGTGATGCGTGCCCGTAAGATCCAGCGCTTCCTGTCTCAGCCTTTCCATGTGGCAGAAGTGTTTACCGGCTCGCCCGGCAAATACGTTTCGCTGCGCGATACCGTAGCTGGTTTCAAAGCTATTTTGAGCGGCGAATACGACCACTTGCCGGAGCAGGCCTTCTATATGGTGGGCAGCATCGAAGAGGCTGTGGAAAAAGCCAAAACCCTGAACTGAGGAATGCAGCATGAATATCATGCAGGTTGATGTGGTCAGCAATGAGGAGAGTATCTACTCCGGCGAAGCCAGCTTCGCCGTGGTGCCGACCCTAAACGGCGAGCTCGGTATTTACCCTCGTCACGAGCCGATTATGAGCTTGGTGCGCCCTGGGGTGCTGCGTTTGCAGGTGCCGGAGCAGGAAGAAGAGGTTTTGGTGGCTATTTCCGGTGGTATTCTGGAAGTGCAGCCGCACAAAATCATGATTTTAGCTGACGTGGCTGTGCGCAGTGCCGAGCTGGATCAGGCGCGGGCAGAGGAAGCTAGAAAAGCTGCCGAAGCTGGTGTGAAACAGGCCAAAGATGATGAATCAATGGCTAAAGCCCAGGCAGCACTGGCGATTGCGTTGGCCGAACTGAAGGCTCTCAATTACCTGCGTATTAAAAACAAGCGCTAAACCAATCGGTTTGACGGACGAAAATAAAGCACGATTACATCGTGCTTTATTTTTCTTGGCGACTCAGGCTACCTGAAAAGGCTAAGGTTAAGGGGCATATCTGCTTTGCCGACAATACCATTTTCAGGTAGCCTGCTTTGATAGGCGGGTGGTGGTATCAATCCTCAACCGAACAGCCATGGTCGGTCAGGATTTTGCGGTACACGGCATCGGGAACGTAGCGGCGGATGGTTTTCTGCCAGTTTTGCGGGCCGACCATGCCTTTGACCATGGTGGACGATACTTCGGCAAATTCGCGCGGCGGCATCAAGATAACGGTGGTGATGGCCGGCTGCAGGTCAGCATTGATGTAACGCATGGCGCGTTCGTATTCATAGTCGGAAGCGCTGCGGATGCCGCGCACCACGAAATCGGCTTGGATGCTGTCGGCGAAATCAACCAGAAATCGGTTGTGGAATTGGGTAACGCGCACATTGGGGAATTCGGCAGTGATTGCCACCAACATGGCTTTGCGCTCTTCCAGTGTGTAGGTGGCATGCTTATCGGGATTGGTGCCGATGGCCACAACAAGTTCGTCAAACATGGCCTGTGCGTGGCGGATCATCCACAGGTGGCCGTTGGTGGGGGGGTCGAAACTGCCGGCGTAAACCGCGCGGCGGTGGTGTGGTTGCATAGTCAGTTCTGCATAGGACAAATTAAAAACGGGCGAAGCCTACCCCGCTTGCTGCGGCAGCGCAAGTTTATTTTGGTAGGCTTGCGGGTTGAAGCCGTTGCGCATTATCTTCAGCCAGTGCGTTTTCAGGTAGCCTCTAGCCAGAAAAGGCTACCTGAAAACACCATGCAGCGATGATTTGGCTATATAATGCCGCTTCTTTATCAAGGCTACCTGAAAACATGAATTGGGTTGCGAAATTTGAGGATTGGTGTAGTCGGCGCTATGTGTATTGGCCGCTGGTAATGCTGCTGGCAGCCGCCACGCCGCTGGCGTTTGCGCCGTATTACCATTTTTGGCTGATGCCGCTGCTGTTCGGCGCCCTGATTCGGCTTACCGAGCTGCGGCCGCAAAACAGCGTGTTTGGTGCCTACTGCTTCGGGTTGGTGGGCTACGCCGCACAGTTCTATTGGATACACACCGCGCTGCACGACATATCCGGCCTGCCCAATCTGTATGCCCTGCCGCTCACCATTCTGTTGCCCGCCTATCTCGCCCTTTATCCCGCCGCCTGCTTCTGGTTGCTGGAAAAAGCCCGTCTACCGCGTGGCTGGCGCATTGGCCTTTTATTGCCCGTATTGTGGACGCTGGCTGAATTTGCCCGCGAGCGGGCGATTACCGGCTTCGGCTGGGGTGCATTGGGCTACAGCCAGGTGGCTGACCTTTCCCCGCTGGCCGGCTATGCTCCTGTGGGCGGGTTGCACTTGCTTACCCTGCTGTGTGCCTTTTGCGGCGCGTGGCTGGTGCTGGTGTTGTACAACCAAGGCTGGAAGCGGCGGGTATTGCCGCTTATGCTGCTTATCAGTGTCATCATCGGCGGCTGGCGGCTGCGCCAAGAGCGTTTCACCGAGCCTGATGGCAGCAGCGCCACCGTGGCATTGGTGCAAGGCAATATAGCGCAAACTCTGAAATGGGATACCGCCTATCTGAACGAGACCATGCAAAGCTACTACGAGCAAGTAGCCAACAGTCATGCTGATATCACCATCTTGCCCGAAACCTCCATTCCCGTGATGCGGCAGGACTTGCAGGAATACAATCCCGGCATCCTCGACCAATTTGCCTACGAAGCCCAGCGCAACGGCAGTGCGCTCGCCATGGGTATTGCCCAATACAACCAGCAGCGCACAGGCTACCTGAACGCCGTAATCAACTTGAGCAATTACCACCCCGACCGCCCCGACGACATTCCGTTCTACGCCAAGAACCACCTCGTTCCCTTCGGCGAATACAAGCCCTTGCCCACCATCACCGAGCCGCTGTACCGCATGATGAATATGCCCCTGGCCGGTTTCGAGCGCGGCGGCAGCGCCCAAGCACCGCTGCTTTTGGCCAACCAGCGTGTGGCGTTTAACGTGTGCTACGAAGACGGCTTCGGCGACGAACTGATTGCTTCTGCCAAACAAGCCAGCCTCCTGGCCAACGTGAGCAATTTGGGCTGGTTTGTCCGCTCCAATGCTATCCACCAGCATTTGCAAATATCGCAAACCCGCGCGCTTGAGCTTGGCCGCTACATGGTGCGCGCCACCAACACTGGCGCCACCGCCATCATCAACCCGCAAGGCCAAGTGGTGAAACTCGCTCCGCCCGACACTCGCACCGTGCTCGAAGGCAGCATTGAAGGCTATCGTGGCGAAACCCCGTATATGAAAATGGGCGGCTCGCTGCCATTGGTGTGCAGTTTGTTGTGTTTGGCCGTATTGCTGATGCTGGCCGGCTATCTGCCTCGGCGCAAACCTGCTTCCGATGCAATAGAGGAAAGGCTACCTGAAAAAAGCAGCGAGCCAAGTGCCGAGCCGAAAGATGAGGGCAAATAAATACGGTTGCCCGAAGTTGTTGCTGGTTATTGCAATATAGAAAATAAATTAGAACTTAAAAAATACAGAATTTAACCTATCGTAAACCAAAATCACACAATATAGGTGTTTAATCACCCCTGTAACTAAAGAGACAGAAAAGATAAATGCCGCCGAAGGCGGTGGAAAATACCAAAAGGAATCAAAGAACAATGAATAACGCATTTGCATTGCCCATCCCCAGCGGCCACGGCAGCTTGGAGCAATACATTCACACCGTGAACAGCATCCCGCTGCTCACGGCAGAGGAAGAGCACAGCCTGGCCGTGCGCCAGCTGCAAGGCGATTTGGAAGCCGCCAAGCAACTGATTTTGTCGCACTTACGCGTAGTTGTGTCCATTGCGCGCGGCTACGACGGCTACGGCCTCAACCAAGCCGACTTGATTCAAGAAGGCAACATCGGCTTGATGAAAGCCGTAAAACGTTATGAACCCAATCGCGGCGCCCGCCTGTTTTCCTTTGCCGTACATTGGATTAAGGCCGAAATCCACGAATTTATCCTGCGCAACTGGCGTATGGTGCGCGTGGCTACTACCAAGCCGCAGCGCAAACTCTTCTTCAACCTGCGCAGCATGCGTAAAAGCATGAACGCCCTCTCGCCCGAAGAAGCGCAAACCATCGCCGACGATTTGGGCGTGAAAATGGACGAAGTGCTGGAAATGGAACAGCGCATGACCGGCAAAGACATTGCTTTGCTGCCAGATAACAGCGATAGCGACGAAGACAGCTACGCGCCCATCGACTGGTTGGCTGATACCCGCAGCGAGCCCACCCAGCAAATTGCCCAAAAAGCCCGCTACGCCATGCAGACCGAAGGTCTGCAAAACGCGCTTGCCCAGCTGGACGACCGCAGCCGCCGCATTGTGGAAAGCCGCTGGCTGCAAGACGACGGCGGCCTTACCCTGCACGAGCTGGCTGCCGAATATGGCGTATCCGCTGAGCGCATCCGCCAGATTGAAGCCAAAGCCATTCAAAAATTGCGTGGCTTTATGAGTGAAGAGTGAGCTGCTGGTATAGATAAATGAAGGCTGCCCGAAAGGGCAGCTTTTTTTCGTTGGGTATTGTTTGGGCTTCGCATGGATTATGGTTGAGCTCGCATTGTGTATTTGCCCAGCCCTGCCTTGTTACGCTTCAACATCGTTGCCGCTTGGATTTCAGGTAGCCGGTGTATGGTATGTCGCTTGCTTGCAGATGGGGATGGTGGCTACCTGAAAAATTGGCATAAGTAACAAAAAAGGTGCTATTTCAGAGAACCTTGCCAGTAAGTAACAAA
>NZ_DBHKXY010000007.1:0-44602 GCF_057315495.1 Eikenella sp. | reverse complement strand
TTGTTACTTACTGGCAAGGTTCTCTGAAATAGCACCTTTTTTGTTACTTATGCCCCAATATATCTTCCGAAGCCTGCCACGCATAAAGCTCAATTTGCCTCACGCGATTCAGAGTAAATGGCGGTTCTACTTTAATAAACAAAGTAGAGCCTTTTATATTCTCTGCTGCTAATATTTTGCAATCACGTGTATAAAAATCGCGCCAATATAACTCTTGCAAATCGCCCCAATCCGTTGCAATGAGCACATATTGAGTTCGGCATGGGAACAGCCAGCAATTGCCAGACAGTTGATCCGACATGTAGAAATCATCTTGAGGTTCGGTTTCATCGAAGGGATAGAGCAAAGGAGTATGGTGCTCAATGATTCGATGTGTATAAATCTCAACCACAGGCTGCCCAAGTAGATGGCGCAATGCTTCGATAGAAGGTGCGTCAGTTAAAATCTCAAAATGTTTCATCATTGATGCCTAGTGCGAAATGGGCTACCTGAAAATTTCAGGTAGCCTTTATTCATGCCGGCAGCCCTACGCCTTGGGCAGGGTAACGCCGGTTTGCCCCATGTATTTGCCTTTGCGGTCTTTGTAGGAGGTTTCGCACACTTCGTCGCTCTCGAAGAAGAGCACTTGCGCCACGCCTTCGCCAGCGTAGATTTTGGCGGGCAAGGGGGTAGTGTTGGAAAATTCCAGCGTTACATAGCCTTCCCATTCCGGCTCGAACGGGGTCACGTTCACGATGATGCCGCAGCGCGCATAGGTGGATTTGCCCAGACACACGGTGAGCACGTTGCGCGGGATGCGGAAATATTCCACCGTGCGTGCCAGCGCGAAGGAGTTGGGCGGGATGATGCAGCAGTCGTCTTCCACGGTAACGAAGTTTTTCGGGTCGAAGTTTTTCGGATCGACGATGGTGCTGTTGATGTTGGTGAAGATTTTGAATTCGTTGGCGCAGCGGATGTCGTAGCCGTAGCTGGAGGTGCCGTAGGAAATAATGCGGCGGCCGTCTTGCTCTTTGATTTGGTTCGGCTCGAACGGCTCGATCATGCCATGCTCTTCGGCCATGCGGCGGATCCAGCGGTCGGATTTGATGCTCATGGTGTTTGTCCTGGGGTAAGTTGGTTTGGGGGAGGCTACCTGAAAGCGTAGCTGAGGGGTTTCAGGTAGCCTTATTCTATCTTTATTTTCAGGTAGCCTGCCGGCTGGGTAGGCTACCTGAAAAATGGGTATTTAATCCTGCCAGCCGCCTAGAAGCGATACCAATTCCTGCAGCAGGGTAGAGAGCGATTCGGCCATCAGGATTTGCGAAGCGAAGGCTAGGCTGGCGGCATCATCGCCGTGGCTTTCGGCCTCTTCCTGCAATACATCAAGATACTGGATGCGCTTGAGCGTGAAATCCTGGGTGAGCACGAAGGCGATCTGATCGCGCCACACCAGGCCGAGTTGGGTAACGGTTTTGCCGGTTTTCACGTGCTGCACCACTTCGTCGGCGGTCAAATCCTGTTTCGACACGCGCACGGTGGGCGCGGCATCGCCCGTGCCTTTGAGTTCGCACATATCGTCCAGCTCGAAGCCGCCTCCGCAAGCACCTTGCAGCAGCCATTCGGTCATCAGGGAGGAGGGCGATTGTTTGGTGTTTGGCAGCTTGGCTTCAAGCCCGCCCAAGGCTTCGCGCAGCTTGGCCAGGAGGTTTTCCGCACGGGTGGCCGAGGCCTGGTTCACCAACAGGAAGCCGCTGCGCGTGTCGCATACGGCCTGCGTTTTGCTGCTGCGGGTGAAGGCTCGGGGCAGCAGGTCGTCGGTGATTTGCTCTTTGAGCTCCTGCTTTTCTTTGCGACCCACGGTGCGTGCCTCGGCTTCTTGGATTTCGGTGATTTTGTCGTCCAAAATCTCGCGGATTACGCCGGCGGGCAGCACTTTTTCGGATTTTTTCAGCGCCACGCTCCAAGTGAAATCGGCGGGGAACACCAATTCTGGCGAAAATCCTTCCGGCGGGGCAAAGCCTTCGCCAAACCAGTCCAAACCCTGCGGTGGGGCAAATTCGGCCCCTTGCAGCTTGGCGGACAGGGTTTCCAAATCCGGCAGTTTGTCTTTGTTTAGGGGGTAAAAGCTGACTTGTTTAAACCACATTTTGCTTGTTGTTTCTATCTGTTTCAAAGCGCGGCATTATACCGCCAATCCGGCCAGTTTGCCGTTCCTACTAAAACTTCCCACGCAGGCTTACTTTTGCAAAAGGTTACCTGAAAATATGGGCTTCAACCAAGTTAAAACGAAGGCTGTGTAGCTGAAGGCATAATGGCTGTGAAGCCTAAGCACATGTTGTCATGAAAATTTAAAACAGCCCGTAATCTGCCGACGCTTGACAGCACATTTTGCATCGGTATAATGCGCGCTCTTTCCCGTACGCGCCCATCGTCTAGAGGCCTAGGACACTGCCCTTTCACGGCGGCAACCGGGGTTCGAATCCCCGTGGGCGTGCCATTATTTCAAAAGCTCTGCTTAATGCAGGGCTTTTTGTTTGGCTGAGCGCTTATTTGGTTGGTTTGGTATAAAGACACATTTTTATAGCTAAAGCATTTGGTTCTTCAACGACTTGGCTCTCATCTCTTTGCGAGTTGTACCCCTGTAGCTCACGGCCTTATATGAGCAAATAATTGTTGTGGCTATATAAAGTTAGAGATAAGTAGGTGTTACATGGGTAGGCAACCTGGGTATTTGAACTAAAAAAAGCCGCCTGAATAATTCAGGCGGCTTTGTGACAACGATAAGACTTAGAAAATCTCACGCCAAGAGATACGGCGGATGAGGGATTCGTCAAAGGTGTTGATCGGTACGTCAATAGTTCCGGTATCACCAGCCAAGATATTACGGATACTGTTGTTACCACCAATGTTGGCTTCCCTAGAGGTACCTATCGGAGCAATTATCCCACCCACTTCCAGCATACCACCTGGTTTATCATTGCCATCAAAACGACCATCTTTGTTGGTGTCAAAAGCCGGCAAATTGTATTGACCGCCATTTTGCAAGCTTACAGCAATCAGTGCAGTAGCACCGTTTACCGAGCATACGTTGCCGGTCGGAGTGGTACGGACAGCTGTAAAGGTAGCCACTTTATTACGACGGATTGCCGGTTGAGCCACAATAGCCTGACCTGGGAGCAGACTCAGACGCCAGCCTTTATGATGGCTTTGGATAGCGTTCTGCGACACTTGATAAATCTTCTGTGTCAGGGTTTTATTGCTGGAGTAGATGGCATCCACTTTTTCCCCATTACCGATAAAGTTCTGCCCTAGCAAATCTGCATCGGTGATCGGACCCTGTTCAGCAAAGAGGCCGAGAGCATAGTTCTGCACACCTGGTGAAATATCTGTTAGGGAGAAGTATTGGCCTGTGCCAGCTACTACATACAGATGACCACCGGTTTGGGTGATTACCGGAGCTGCGGTAATTGGCGCACCAGTGCCGCTTGGAGTGTACAAAGGCTGATTGTTGTAGGCTTTAACCCATGAACCGTTGGATTTGTCGTAATCCACGCGCCACATTTTGCCGCTCAAATCACCAACAAATACGGCTTCAGGCATTTTGTCGCCGTCGCGGTCGTATACGGCCGGCTCACCCACACCATCTTGGCCCAAAGGCACTTTCCAGTAGTTGGTATTCAACTGCCAGTTGCCAGTATTGTCTGCGCGCAGAATGTACAAGTAGCCATTGCTGGAGCCGCTATTTACGCCACTACTGAAGATAACGATCGGGTTGCCGTCTTTATCTTTAGCAATGGAGGGTTTGCCAACAGTGAGACCAAGATCAGGGTCATCAGCATTGGAGAATTCCCACATTACGTTGTGAGCGCCGGGATTGCTCAAGTCAGTTACATCCAGAGCATACACCGAAGCACCACCACGGCCGGCAGTACCCACCACAATAGATTTTGCAGTGTTGCCGAAGCAAACTTCATCTGTAACCGGGGTGCCGTCATTCAGATATTGGTGAGTCGGCTGGGCATGTGATGACACAGGTAAAGATAAGCTATACAGTTTCGGTAGAGCTGTAGAAGGGATATAGCCCATCACTTCCTGACCATCTTGGTTCAGAACATGCAGTACGCCAGCATTTGAGGCGGTTACATAGAAGTTTTTACGAACCATGATGTTGCTGTTCGCATAATTACAAGCCGCAGGTTTATTTTTCGGAGGCAGAATAGGCTGTACACCGGAGTTAATAATAGTACCCAGCAGGCCGTTTTCACGTTTACGCCAAGCAACGCCTTCCAAGCTTGGGTCGCCCAAGGTGTATTGCACCAGGCTGGCAGCAGAAGCACCAGCATTCAGTGCAGTGCTGAGTTGCGCTACGTTGCCTGGAGTAAAGGCGGTAGTGGTGCCATTTGGTGCCTCAGTAAACAGCTTGCGGGCAGACCAACCAGATGTAGTATGGAAAGCTTCCATTTTGGTTGACGCACGCCATGCCGGAGTAAAGGTTAAGCCGTTGCCCTGTGAACCAATGCGTTGGGCAATCACGTCACCTGAAAGGCTATCTACGTTATAAGAAGACTGCAGGCCTAAGGTTTTATTGGCACCGACATCTACTACCGAGTTTTGGTGTTCGGTAACACCTACGAATGCCTGAGATGGGTCGGTATATGATCCAGCTTTTTCAAAAGCTCTTTTCAGTGCCTCTACCATATTTTCTGGGTTATTGCCCAGGGCGAAGTTTTTGGGCATGCCGTCGGGGAATAGTACCGGCGAGCTGCTAACCCCTGGCGCATCGCTGGTCCAGCTACCACGGGATGCATTGGGCATAGTAATACCGGGTTTGTAGTCGAAACCGCCGTATTTTGCTGCCCAGTAATATGTGTTACCAAGTGAAGCGGGATTATTTTGTTCAAAACGGCCGAAACCGGCTTCTAATACGTCGATGGTAAAGGTATTAATATGTTGATCGCCCGGAATATCTTGACGGATATCTTGTGTTCTACCCCAATAAGCCAATGCCACGATACCGGCCGGTGAATAACCTGTTACATTTCGACCAGAAGCGTGATTTGCATATGAACCGCGAGATGTATACCATGATTCTCGACCTAGGCCTTTGAATTTCTCTTGATCTAAGATGCTTTCCAAAATCTCCTTAGTTTTAATCTCAGAATCATCTGTTACACCACTTTGGGGACCAAAGTTAGGCAAGTCTTTCTCATCGTGAGTGAAGGTATCGCCAATCAGAATCATGGTGTTAGAGCGACACTGTGCCTCATCCCGAGAAGCCAAGCCGCGAGTGAGGGGGTCATCCCAATCGTAAATCATTGGAAAACCATCAGCCGAAGTCGGGTTAATACCAAATTGGCGCTGAGTCCGCTCGTAATATGCGGGCATCCCTTTATGGCGCAAATAACGCTGAGCGGTATAGAACAGCTCCGCTGCAGTATCAAGACTTTTATAGTGGCCGCTATCACCAAACTTATTGATATAGTTGATGGCACCGCTATTAGAGACATTAGTTTTGTGGGCGTCTTCCGGGTCCGGATTTACAGCCAACACACCCGTTCTTTCGTCCCACTCCTTACCATAAGTGATACCGTTTTCGTGCTGTGTACGATCCAAGTATTTCATACGGGCACGCAATACGCCACCACTCACAGCATTGGTAGAGCTCAGCTGATAGCCAAATACAGAGAAACGAGCAGGGCGGCTATCCGGCCCATCGCCACGACCATATTGCTGCATCAAGCCTTCCGGTTTGTAATGACTTCCATATGAGTGACAAGCGCTCGGCAAGCCTGCTGTACCACCAGCAGTAGCCGGATTACATACTTGCACCACAACGGGCAATCGATAGCCGGTAACATTAGGTTTGCCGCGAGAGGCGTCAGCAGCTTTTTGCACAATAGAACGCACAGACGATGGCGCTGCACCCACATTAATTGCGTTTCGATCCTGATAAATCACTTCATCTCTAGTAAAACGAACGGGCGTAACGTAGAAACCTTCGTTTAGGAAGAAAATACGATTGTTATATGCAAGCGGTACATTTGCATCCACCAACTGATGTGGAGTTTTTCTGCCAGGTACGACAGGGTGATAGCGGAAGCCTAATGCACGTGGCAAGCCTGCGGTAGTGTTTGTCGTAGCAAAGCTATCTACCATGCTGGAAGGAATAATCCGCTTTAAAAACGCCAAATCCTGCGCTGACGGATTGTGACCTAACTCAATCCCTCTATAGCGCAAACGGTATTGATTGTGACCATTGGTGCTTGTATTCACATATGCACGGCGGAGAAATGTTTCCGTTGGAGAATCGCCGGCTTGATAGTTAGTCGGGCTGTTGCCGATACCGCGGGCACGGTTACCACCGGTTAGGGTGTAGCGGAAAATATCCAGCGCGGACATTGTGGCCCAGTTTAGGAAGTTACCACTATATTCCTCATCATCCCCGCTACATAGGCCGACTCGACCGTAACTATCAGTAGTCGCTACCGAAGAAACAGCAAAATAGCCGTTATCTGCATTGCTATCGTAGTCATAGAATTTATAGCATTTGGTATTGTCAAAATACCCTAAGTATCTTGTTTTCCATTGGTTCTGCTGGCTTATTCTTAAGGTTGGGTAGCCCTCAAACATAAATGAATTATCAGAATAAGCCGCACCGGCTGTCGGGTGCTCTACGGATGGCGTCAGGGTAATGTTTGGGCCGTGGGCAATGGTAACGCCGGTGAGCGGTTTGTTGCTGATGCTCACCGTTGCCGCTTGCGCGGCACAGCTGATGCCAAAAATGGCAGCCGCCAGCATCGTCGGCCTAAAATGTTTTTGTATATTAGAGGTTTTCATTTTCGTCATTCCATGTTTAAGTAGACTGAGTAGCGCCTTCCTGGATCAACAAACCCTATCAAAACATTGCAATAGACAAGGTTTACTTTGCTCGGCAGTTTCTATTATAACCCGTTTCCATATAAAGAAAAATAAGGGTATATCCTTTAATGGCAAGCAATTTTACTGCCATCTACTAGATGAGGGTGCGTAAAATTAGGCAATTTCTTCCTTTGGTACTCGGCCGCTATTGCTTAATAGGCGTCATCTGCTAAGATTGTTAGTATCGCGCTCATATTGTCCTATTTTATTGATATTTATCAATCTATTATTGCTATTGGATAGTTGTTTGCCGCAGATTATTTTGGCAATTAACGGCAAAATCTGTGCTTGGTGTGCTGACGTGTAAGAGCCGTATTGCTTGCAATGCATGGCTGGCTAGGAGATGTATTTGGATAATTTAGAAAAGGCCTGCCGTTGTTTGTCAGAAAAAGCGGGTAGAGAGACAGTAAAAAGGCTACCTCAAACGGTTTGACCGGTTTCAGGTAGCCTACATTTTGGCTGCTATGTGGCGCTGGGCTCAAGTTGTGCCGATCGGGCGGCAGGCGATCATGTAGTTGACGTCTGTTCGCTGGCAGAGGCGGTAGCGGCGGGTGAGGGGGTTGTAGGTGAGGCCGCTGGTGGCGGTGATGTTCAGCCCGGCTTGGCGGCAGAGGCGGGCGAGGTCGGCAGGGTTGATGAAGCGCTGCCAGTCGTGGGTGCCTTTGGCCACGAGGCCGAGTAGGTATTCGGCTGCGATGATGGCTTGGGCGTAGGATTTGGCGGTGCGGCTGAGGGTGGAGAAAAAGAGGCTGCCGCCGGGCTTGACCAGTTTGGCGCAGGCGGCAATCACGGAGGCGGGGTCGGGCACGTGTTCGAGCATTTCCATGCAGGTAACCACGTCGTAGGCGGCCGGCTGCTCGTTGGCAAGCGCTTCCACGCTGATGCAGCGGTAGTGCAGGTTGGCCAGGCCTTGTTGTTCGGCATGGGCTTGGGCTACCTGAAGGGATTTTTCGGCCATGTCGATGCCGGTGGCTTGCGCGGCTTCGCGGGCAAGGGCTTCGCTGAGGATGCCGCCGCCGCAGCCTACGTCGAGTACGTTTTTGCCGGACAGCCCGCCGCTATGTTCGCGGATGAAGCCTAGCCGCAGCGGGTTGATTTCATGCAGGGACTTAAATTCGCCCTCGGGATTCCACCATTGGGCGGCTAGGCGGCTGAATTTGTCGATTTCGGCGGCATCGACATTTGGGGCGCTGGTGTTCATGTTTTCTCCAAAAAAGGGGTTTCAGGTAGCCTCAATTTAAGCGTGAGGCTACCTGAAAAATGCAGCGGCGAAAGGCTTAGCGGCGGCCGCTGTTGTAGCGTTGCAGGCTGCGCTGTACGGGGGTTTTGATGGCGGCGCAGTATTGTTGCTGGGATTTGCCTGCGGTTTGGCTGTCAAGAAAGGTGCGAACTTCGGCTTCGTTCAGTAGGCTTTCGCAGTTGGCTTGTTCGAACTGCTGCTGAGCGGCGTTAAAGGCGTTTTTGTAGCGTTCGTCTTGGGCTGCGGCGGGCTCGCAGGCAGAGACGTGGATGACGATTTGGAAGCCGTCTTTCAGATAGCCCAGGCATTGTTGTTTGCTGGCTTGGGCAGGTGCGGCTTGGGCAAGGGCGGGGAGAATGGCGGCAGTAAGGAGGGCCAGGGTGCGGAGTTTCATTGGAGGAATTCCTTGTGTGTGGCTGGGAAGAGGCTACCTGAAAATTGCTTTTCGGTTTTTCAGGTAGCCTGTGGGTTATTTGACGTTGCGGTAGCGGTGGGCAATGCCTGGCAGTTCGTCTTTGACGGCGGGGCAGAACAGGCGGCTGGTCTGGCCGAGCCGCTGGAGTTCAAGATTGATGGCGGCTTGGGCTTCGTCTTCGCTGACGATGTCTAGGCAGCTGTTGTGCTCGAATTGGATCTGGGTGTTTTTGAAGGCGGTTTGGTAGCGCTCGCTGGTGGCGGAATCGGGACGGCAGGCTTCGGTAAAGGCGGAGAGGTTGTTGCCATCGACAACGTAGCGCAGGCATTGGGCTTTTGCGGCGGCGTGTTCGGCAGCTTGGACGCTGTCTTGCGGGCTGTTGTCTTGTGGCTCGGGGCTAGGCTGCGGGCGCTCTTGGGTGTGTACGCGGTGTGCTTGGGCGGGTTGTTCGTTATCTTGCTGGCGGGTTGGCCGGCTGTGCCGGATTGGGGGTTGGGCGGCGTTGTGTCCGGTATCGCGCTGCTGGCGGGCGTTGGTGCGGGTGTTGGCAGGTTTGGTTTCCTGTTGTTGGCGTGAGTGTGCACGGCCGTTGGCGGACCGGTTGTTGTCGTGCTCCCTGCTTTGGCTGTTGCGACCGCGGGCGGGTTTGGCTTCCTGCTGCTGGCGCGAGTTGGCGCGGCCGTTGGCTGGTTTGTTGTTGTCTTGGGTTCTGCTTTGACCGTTGCGGCCGCGCTGGGGTTTGTTGTCCTGCGGTTTGGAAGATGAGTTTCTGCCGGAGGAAGTACGCTCTTGAGACCTGCTCTGTGCGGGTTTGGATTGGGATGCACGGCCGGATGAAGGTTTGGCGGGGGCGGCGATGGCGAGTGCGGGAAGAATGGCGGCAGTAAGGAGGGCTAGGGCACGGGGTTTCATTTTGATTTCCTTATGTGGTAGGGGGATGGGCACATGAAATTTCAGGTAGCCTTTAGGTTTTACTTCAGTGGGTGATGCTCAATGTCTCTTGTTTATACGGGTATAGAATTGCTTGTGCTCGCTACCATTTCTATTCTATTGATTGGCCTTCTGTCCACCATATAGCTGCATAATCTGTTGGATAGAAGGGCGAATATCTCTGCAATATTGTTGTATATTATTGCTGCCGGCAGTTTCTCTTCTAACGTAAGCGTTCGCTTCTGCTTCAGCTAATATATTTTCACACCCATTATTTTTAAACGTATTCATAATATTAGAGAAGAACGTATTCATAATATTAGAGAAGGCGGCTCCATATTGATCCCGATTGACTCCGGGTTGGCACATAACAGCCTGGGCAACAATCTCATATCCATCTTTTAAGTAGCCTAGACATTGTTGCTTAGTTACAGGATGTGACTGTGCCGATGGTGCAGCCAAAGTTAAACTGGGCAATGCCAATATGGAGCACAAAGTTAAAGTAGCCAAGCGCATATTTATCCTTGAGTGATAGGTGAACCAACGAACTTAATTATCGGCATCATAACTGGCTATCTGAAAACCAACACCATATTTTCAGGTAGCCTTTAAATTATTTTTGCCGCTGCCACAACACAAACGCCTCGTGCTTCTCGCGCGGGCGGTTGGCGCTGGCGAGTTCGGCGGCGTCGGGCACGGCTTCATGGCGCAGGGTGGCGACGAAGCGGCAGTTTTCGCCTAAGGGGTAGCGGCCGTATTCCTGCCAGGCATGGCGCACCACGGCGTGTTGCGCGGAAACGCAGGCATCGGCCGGCAATTCGGCTTCCAGCCGCCGCACCACGGGGCGGTAGCTTTTGGCTGCGTCCAGCCAGGGCAGGAACAGGGTGAGGATGAGCGACCAGCACA
Organism: Eikenella sp.; assembly: GCF_057315495.1. Taxonomy (NCBI): domain Bacteria; kingdom Pseudomonadati; phylum Pseudomonadota; class Betaproteobacteria; order Neisseriales; family Neisseriaceae; genus Eikenella; species Eikenella sp. Next base: position 34,214 of record NZ_DBHKXY010000007.1, on the reverse strand, counting down.
GCGTGAGCCCGGCCGCCCAGTTGGTTACCGCCTGCCGGCCGCGCACGTATTTGCGCGTAATCGCCAAGAGCCACACCGGCGTGAACAACACGGCCACGATAACCGGGAAATAATCGATATCCCGCTGATAATACGGGCTGAAATAAGCTGCACGTTCGGCCAGCTTGGCCGGCCAGCCGAAGTTCATGGCGAAAAAGCCGAGCCACACAAACAGCGCCAGCGAGCCGAACGTCATGATGCCGAACCAGTTGAAAAACGCCGCCGCGCCGCGCCGAAGCTGGTCGGCCTGCGCCGCTGCCGCCAACACCAAAGGCGGCAACAGCAACATTAAATTGTCTTCCATATGTTGCGGCGAGGCGGCCAGCATGAGGCCGAACACAGCCAGCCAAATCAGGCACAGACTGTTCCAGCCGTGGCGCGGCAGGCGGCGCTGGCGGTAGAGCGTCCACAAGGCCAGCGGCCAGGCCGGGAAGGCAAACCACAGCAGGTTTTTCAGATAATAAGCGGCGGGAAAACCAAAATCCAAGCGGGCAAAGCCGCCGAACGGCGCGAGCGCGTGATACCGCCACCATTGCAGGAAGGCCTCGTGCGACAAACCGTTGAGCACCAGCGGCCACACAAACAGCAAAGGCAGCGTCAGCCCCGCCGCCGCCAAAAGCGTGAGCCAGAAACGCTTGTTGTGCCAATGCGAATCCAGCGGCAACAGCGCCGTGGTGAGCATCACGCCCAATAGCGGCAACAGGCTACCTGAAAGCGACAATACCATCCAACCCAAAAGCGTGAGCACAATCGCCTTCACGGTTTTCTGCCGCGCCATCGCCAGCGCGTAGAAACTCAGGCTTAGGCCGCACAGGGTAACGATTTGCCCGCCGATAAAGTGGCTCATCATCAGCAGGCCCGGGCAGCCGATCAGCACCAACACCGCCGTACGCCCGTTGCGCCGCCCCAAAAGCATCCGCCCCGCGCCGCCCATGGCCGCGAGCGATACCGCCGCGAGCAAGGCGTTCACCATGCGCACCGCCTCATACGGCGGCAAATGGCCGAACAGTTTCAAAAACAGCAGGGAAAGCCACATATACAGCGGCGGCACATCCCAAAACAGCGCCCCGCTATCCTGCGGCAGCCACCATTGCCCGCTCTCCGCGGCCTGCCGGATGACCGCATACACCAAGGGTTCGTCTTGCCACAAATCATGCGCAAACACGCCCGGCCACAGCCAGACAAAAGCCAGCAATAGCAAGAGCCAGGGCCGCTCGTAAGTGGGCGGTGCGGGGCGTTGCTCGGGCGGAACGTAGGTTAGCATGGGATGTTTGGCGGGAAATTCAAATTGGGCGCTATTGTATAGCAAAGTGCGGGGCGGAGGTGGATAGGCGGGAGGCTACCTGAAAATGGAGCGGCTGCGAAATGGGAATATGGCAAGGCAGGATGGTGCTGTGCCGCCGTTTGGCGTGGCTGTTTACCGGCTTTCAGGTAGCCTGCCGGGTTCAGTTGGCGCGGCGCAGGTAGGTGGCGAAGCGAGGCGTGCCTTTGGCGGTGAAGCCGCGGTATTTGTAGGTGATGCGGCTGCCGATTGGCGGCGGGTTGCGGCGGTCGGCGTCTTTGAAACCGGAGCCGATGCGGAATTCGCCGGTTTCGTTGCGGCAGGACACGGCGCCGAGCAGGCCGGCGTTGCGGCCTTTGCCTTCGTGGTGGGCGGTAACAGTACATTCCGCGTCGTGCGCGCTTTTGAGCTTGAGCAGATTGTCGCTGCGGCCACCTTGGTAGGGGGTGTTGGGGTTGCGCAGCATCACGCCTTCGCCGCCTTGGGCTTCGATTTGGCGCAGGAATTGTTGGGCGTGGGCGGCATCACGCACGGGGGTTTGCGGGATAACAGCGATTTTGGCCTGCGGGTGGGCGGCAAGGTGGCGCTGCACGAGGGCGAGGCGCTGATACAGGTTGCCCGGGGCTTGCGGCGCGTCAAAAACGTGCAGCTTGATACCGCTCCAATCGCCGTTGGCGCTGCGGACGGCGGCGGAAATCTGCTCGAATGCGCCGCGCCGGCTGTAGAGCTCGCCGTCGAGCGGATAGGGCGGGAAATCGCGGGTGAAACCGGCAGGCGGGGAGAAGGGGTGGCCTTGGCGGCTGATGAGTTTGCGCCCGTCCCAATAAGCGCGCACGCCGTCGAGCTTTTCGCTCATCGCCCAGCCGGCAATGTTCTGGCCGCTGTATTCTTTGGCCAGGATAAGGTTGGGCGCGGCGTACAGGGCTGGAGCGAGCAGAAGGGCGAGGATGAGGAGGAGTGATTTCATGGCAGATTTTGTTTGGGTGGGGTGGTGGAGGCTACCTGAAAGCGCGGTTTCAGCGCAATTTCTGCAAAAACGGATTAAACGCGATTTCCCACAAAAAGCCGTCGGGATCGGCGAGGTAGCCGCTGTAGCCGCCCCAGAATACTTTCTGCGGGGCTTTGATGATGTTGGTGTTTTTCGCTGCGAACCCGGCAAACAGTGCGTTCACTTCGGCTTCGCTGCCCACGTTGTGCGCCAAGGTAAAGCGTGGGAAGCCGCTGCTTTGTTCCGGTATTTGCGCGTCGTGCGACAGGGCGGCTTTGCCGAACAGGGCGAGCAGCAGCGCGTTTCCGGCTTGGAAAAAGGCAATATTTTCGTTGCTGTCGGCTGTTTCCTGCCAGCCGAATACCTCCCGATAAAAACGGCGCGATTCGGCGAGGTCGGCCACGCCGAGCGTAATGTAGTTGATATGTTGTTCCATCAGCTGTCCTTGTGGCTGGAAGAGATGTTGAGAGGCTACCTGAAAAGCGGTTCTGCATTTTCAGGTAGCCTTTGTCATGCCGCGCTTTAAGACGAGGCGAAGGCTTCAAACGGTACGGCGAGCAGGGGCTCGGCGCCTTGGCGGATGCGTTCGGCGCAGGCGTGGGCTTGGGGCAGCACGTAGGCGAGGTAGGCGCGGGCGGTGTGCTGCTGGGCTTGGCAGAATGCGCTGCCGAAGCGTGCTTCTGCGTTGCGGGCGGCCAGGAAGTTTTGCGCCAGGGCGTCGGCGCCGAGGGTGAGGGAGATTTGCTCCAGATAGGCGGCGGCGTTTAGGGCGGTGGCGGCGGGGTTGGTTTCGTGCTGCTGCACGAGGAGGGAGGTGCTGCGTTCGGCTAATTCGAGGGCGCGTTGGAGCGGCTCGGCGGTGGCGTGCTCAACGGTAGCGAGCTCGTTGGCGGTTTGCTGGGCTTCGGCGAGCAGGGTGCGCACGAGGCTGCCTTTGTCGGACACGGTTTTGCGGGCGAGGTCGGCGGCCTGCACGCCGTTGGTGCCTTCGTAGATGGCGGTGATGCGCACGTCGCGTACGAGCTGGGCGATGCCGGTTTCTTCGATATAGCCTGCGCCGCCGAACACCTGCATGGCGAGGTTGGCGAGCACGGTGCCGTTGTCGCTGCACCAGGCTTTAACAATGGGGATGAGATAGTCGAGCCGGCCTTTGGCAGCTTTTTTGGCGGCGGGCTCGGGGTGTTGGTGCGAGGCGTCGAGCGCGGCGGCGGCTTGGAGATACAGGGCGCGCTGGGCGGCGATGGTGGCTTTTTGCACCAGCAGCATACGGGCAACGTCGGGGTGGTGGATGATGGTGAGCGGGGTGCCGTCGGGCGCGCTGCCTTGGATGCGCTCGTGGGCGTAGGTCAGTGCCTGCTGGTAGGCAGCTTCGGCCACGGCATGGCCTTCGATGCCCACGCCTAGGCGGGCGTGGCTCATCATGGTGAACATATAAAGCAGGCCGCGCCCGGCTTTGCCGATGAGGTAGCCTTCGGCTTCGTCGAACTGCATCACGCAGGTGGGGCTGGCGTGGATACCCATTTTGTGCTCGATGGCGGTGGCAGACACGCCGTTTCTCTCGCCGATGCTGCCGTCGGGCTTGATTTTGTATTTGGGCACGATAAACAGGGAAAGGCTTTTAATGCCGGAAGTGGTGCCAGGCAGGCGGGCGAGCACGAGGTGGATGATGTTTTCGGTCAGCTCGTGTTCGCCCCAGGTGATGAAGGTTTTCTGGCCGCTGATGCGGTAGCTGCCGTCTTCCTGCGGCACGGCTTTGGTGGCCACTTGGGAGAGGTCGGTGCCGGCCTGCGGCTCGGAGAGGTTCATGGTGCCGCTCCAAATGCCTTGGCTCATTTTAGGCAGGAAGGTTTGTTTCTGCTCTTCGGAGCCGTGTTTGGCAATGGTTTCCACCGCGCACACGGTGAGCATGGGCAACAGCGAGAGGGCGAGGTTGCTGCAGTAGTACATTTCTTCGCACGCGGCGGAAATCACGGCAGGCAGGCCTTGGCCGCCGTATTCGGCCGGGGCGCGCAGGCCGGGCCAGCCGGCTTCGCAGAAGGCTTGGTAGGCGGCAGCAAGGTCGGGATGGGTGATGACTTTGCCGTTTTCCAAGCGCGCGCCGTGCAAATCGCCGGTACGGCTAGTAGGCAGGAAGACTTCTTCGCTGAACTTGGCCGCTTCTTCGATGATGGCGGCGGCGGTGCCTTCGTCCAGGCCGCTTTCGGCATACCATTGGGCGATTTCGGCCAGGTTGCCGTGGGTTTGCAGGGCGAATAAGAGTTCGTTGATGGGGGCACGGTAGGACATGGAAGGCTCCTGTGTAGTAGGGGGAAGATACGGGCTAGCATAACAAATCCGCAGGGGCTTGGGTATGGTGGCGTCGGGCTGGCTTGATACGTAGCAAAAAAGGCTACCTGAAACTTTCAGGTAGCCTTGGATAGGGTGTCGGGTGCGGGAATCCGGCTTATTGGTTTTCAGGTAGCCTAAGGTGGTGTGTAGGGTGCGTGCCTGTGGCACACACGCCGTTGCCCGTTATTCCCAAGCCGCGTGCGTGCGTTCCGCACACACCCTACACCTTGGAAATAAGCAGGCTACCTGAAATCTATTTTTCAGGTAGCCTGTTGATAAGGCAGAGTGCAGGTTGGTAAACCCAACCTGCACTCTTGTTTGTTGGGTTACACCTGTGGCTAACCCAACCTACTCACTAAAATCATTTATCCAATCCATCGTGCCAAACAGGCGTTCCTAAGCGGCGCATACACCTGTTATAACCAGTTTCTTTATCACAAATTAAGCGATTTTTCCTGCGTAACTCTCGTTGCTCCGGCGATTCGGCGGTATAGTAAGCTACCTGCTCATTAATAAGCATCAGTCAATGCAGCTCTTGTTGCATAATGCCCATTCCACCAATCAGACATGCTGCAAGCACTAAGCAGGCCGGATAGCAATATTACTGTTATGGAGTTAATTGAGTGGTTTTCCATGATATTCATTGCGTTAAGCAGGAGCAGGGTGTGCGCGGAACGCACGCACGCGGTTTTCAACTTTGTTGAAGCTGTGCTTTAGCTTCGTAGAAACTTCGCTTCGCTCTGTTTTCAGGTAGCCTTTGCCATTCCCGCGGCAGGCTTAAACGGCCAAGAGCGGCACGATAATCGGGGCGAGGAAGGAGGTGAGGATGCCGTTGAAGATCAGGCCGAGGGTGGCGTAGGCGGCAAAGTGGCCGCTGATTTCCAGGCTGGCGGCAATGCCGATGGCGTGCGAGGCCGTGCCCTGCGCGATGGAGTGCGAGATGGGATTGCGGATATGACTGTGGCGCAGAATCCAAAAGCCGATAAATTGGCCGGTGAGGCCGGCCAGCAGCACGGCGGCCACGGAAACGGCTGGGATGCCGTCTAGCACATGGGTGATTTCCAGCGCAATCGGCATGGTAACCGATTTAGCGGCGAGCGACTGGCTCACATCGTGGCTGGCGCCAAGCCAGTGGGCAAACAGCACGCCGCTCACAATGCCTACCACGCTGCCCACCAGCTGCGAGGCGGCAATCGGCAGCCATTGGCTGCGGATGCGCGGCCATTGCTGATACATGGGGATGGCCAGGCACACGATGGCCGGCTGCAGCCAAAAGCCGACCATGCGGCCGGTTTGCATGAAATCGTCGTAGCGGATGCCGAAGAGTTTCAGGTAGCCGATGACCAAAGCCGTGCTCACCATCAGCGGGTTGGCCAGCGGGCTGCCGCTGCGCAGGCGCAAAAACAGGCTGAAGCGGTAGATGGCGAGCATCATCAGAATCAGCACAATGGGGTTGGTGGCGACTTCCCTCATTTGTGTCTCCTCAGTATTTCATGCGTTTTCGCGCTGGAGAGCAGCACCAGCACGCTGCTGGCCACGGTGGCGATGGTAATCGACCAGAAATCGTGCGCCACGATGGAGAAATAATCCATCAGCGCCACGCAGGCGGGAATCATCAGCAGCATCATGTGTTGCATGAGGAATTCGGTCATCGGCTTAAACCAGGCCTCCTTCACCCAACCGGCTTTGAGCAGGCAGAACAAAATCAGCAGCCCTACAATGCTGGCGGGCAGTTTGAGGTGGGTGAGGTGTAAAAGCACTTCGCCTGCGGCTAGGCAGGCGAAAACGATAATGAGTGCGCGTAACATGGTTACTGACCTAAGATAATGTTGGAAAGGGCGAATTATAGCACCGGACGGGCGCTCAGAAGAGAAGAAGGCTACCTGAAACCTTTTCAGGTAGCCTTCTTCTCTATTTGGAAAAGGGCGGATTAGTAGCCCAAACGTTGGCAGATGGTGGAAGACAATCCGGCCTGGTTGAGGGTGTAGAAATGCAGGCCGGGGGCGCCGTGGCGCAGGAGGCGGCCGCACATTTCGGTTACCACGTCCAGCCCCAGCGCTTTGATGGAGGCGGTGTCGTCGGCATAGGATTGCAGCTTCAGTCGCAGCCAGCGCGGAATTTCGGCGCCGCACATATCGGCGAAGCGGGCCAGCTTGGAGAAGTTGGCAATCGGCATGATGCCGGGCACGATGGGGATTTCCACGCCGCGCCCGCGCACGTCGTCGAGGAAGCGGAAGTAGGCATCGGCGTTGAAGAAAAACTGGGTGATGGCGGAATTGGCACCGGCTTTCACTTTGCGCACGAAGCTTTGAATGTCGTCTTCGGCGCTGCGCGATTGCGGGTGGTATTCAGGGTAGGCGGCCACTTCGATGTGGAACCAGTCGCCGAATCGGTGGCGGATGAGTTCCACCAGTTCGTTGGCGTGGCGCAGGCCGGTGGTGCCCAAGCCCATGCCGGAGGGGATGTCGCCGCGCAGGGCAAGCACATGGCGGATGCCTAAGTCTTTATATTCCTGCAAGAGCTCGGTGAGCTCGCCGGCATTCAGGCCCACGCAGGGGATGTGCGGGGCGGCGGCCATGCCTTCGGCAAGGATGTCGCGGATGGTTTGCATCGTGCCTTCGCGGGTGGTGCCGCCGGCACCGGAGGTGCAGGAGAAAAACTCCGGCTGGTATTGGGAGAGTTGCTTGCGGGTGATTTTCTGTTTTTCGCGGCCTTCGGGCGTACGGGTGGGGAAAAATTCGAAGCTGAGGGTATTGTGTAGCATGATGGTGGGAAACTAAATGCGAAAGAAAGGCGATACGGTAGCGGGCGGCGGGGGTTTAGGCAAGGGCGGCTGGCTGAAAAATTAGCGCTAGTAGATGAATAGGATTCATATTGAGGAGGAGGCTAGCTGAAACCAATTATCTAAAACAGGGTAGCTTTTCAGGTAGCCTGTATTGCATTTAGGGTATGCAGAACAATTCGCTAGCGATGGATTGGCTAGCCATCCTTCTGCCGATGCAGCCAAAATGGTTCACGGCATAAGCACTGTGTTGAGTTGAGCAGCATGGAAGCAGATAAATTCAGGCTACCTGAAATTTTAGCTTCGCCGAAACCCCGCTATGCGGCGTTTAAGAGGCGTTGAAGCTTCGTTTTCAGGTAGCCTGCTGTTTAAGCAATCGCTTGCCGATAATTAGTTTTTGCTTTGATCCACCAATTTGTTTTTGGCAATCCAAGGCATCATGCTGCGCAGCTGGGCACCGACTTTTTCAATTTGGTGGTCGGCGTTCAAGCGGCGGCGTGCGGTCATGCTGGCGTAGTTGGTTGCGCCTTCTTGAATGAACATTTTGGCGTATTCGCCGCTTTGAATGCGATACAGGGCTTTTTTCATCGCTTCTTTGGTGGCCGGCGTGATGACTTCGGGGCCGGTAACGTATTCGCCATATTCCGCGTTGTTGGAAATAGAGTAGTTCATGTTGGCGATGCCGCCTTCATACATCAAGTCCACAATCAGTTTCAGCTCGTGCAGGCATTCGAAGTAGGCCATTTCAGGCGCGTAGCCGGCTTCCACCAAGGTTTCAAAGCCGCATTTCACCAGCTCGACCGCGCCGCCGCACAAAACGGCTTGTTCGCCGAACAGGTCGGTTTCGGTTTCTTCGCGGAAGTTGGTTTCAATCACGCCGCCTTTAGTGCCGCCGTTGGCTGCGGCGTAGGAGAGGGCGATGTCGCGGGCTTTGCCGCTTTTATCTTGATACACGGCAATCAGCGAGGGCACACCGCCGCCTTTGAGGAATTCGCTGCGCACGGTGTGGCCGGGGCCTTTGGGGGCGATCATCACCACGTCCAAGTCGGCGCGCGGCACGATTTGGTTGTAGTGCACGTTGAAGCCGTGGGCAAAAGCCAATACGGCGCCCTGTTTCAGGTTGGGCTCGATTTCGGCGCGGTATACGGCGGGCTGGTTTTCATCCGGCAGCAGAATCATCACCAAATCAGCAGCTTTGGTGGCATCGGCCACGCTGCGCACATCGAAACCGGCAGCTTGGGCTTTGTTCCAGGAGCCGCCTTGGCGCAGGCCGACAATCACGTTTACGCCGGAATCTTTCAGGTTGGCGGCGTGGGCGTGGCCTTGCGAGCCGTAGCCGATGATGGCCACGGTTTTGCCTTTGATCAGGGAGAGGTCGGCGTCTTTATCGTAGTAAACTTGCATGTGGATTCCTTTTTTGGATTCGGTTAAACGGGGCGGACGGCGTGGCCGGTATGCGGTACGGCGGGCTGGCGGGCTTGTGGCCGCTGCCGGCGGGCGGGCATAGCGGAGACGGGTAAAGGCGCTGTCGCAGATATTTAGATGCCGCATACTACCCGAATTTTGACAATTTGACAGCTTTTTTAGACAAAATTTTTGAAAGAGGTTAGATGAAAAGCAAAAATCTAATATTTTTAGACATATTGTCTTATTTAAGGCTATAAAACTTCGCTTCTCCCCGTTTTAGCTTCGCAGAAACTTTGCTTCGCTCCGTTTTCAGGTAGCCTTATAATGCTGCCTGCGCCAATTTTTCAAAGAACCCACACCATGACCCATCAAGACCTCGGCCTGATTTTCCTGCCCGCCGGCGTGCTGTGCATCTGCTTTGCCGGATTTTGGCAGCTGTATGTGATGATTACCGAAAGCTACACCCTCAACCGATTCAAAGACAAACAGCTGGTGTGGGTGGTGACGCTGCTGTTTTTCAGCTTCAGCCTGGCTGTGTATTGGCTGTGCCCGAATGCGCGCAAAAAAGGCATCGTGTTTGCCCTGTTCGCCGTGGGCGGGGTGGTGATGTATGTGCTGGCGCGGCGCTGGCTGCCGTTTGCCAAATAATTTTCAGGTAGCCTCACGCCAAACGGCAGGCTACCTGAAACCGCTTGATTCATACGCCATAGCTATTTTCCATCTTAATTTTGTTGCCGCTTCATTTATTCATCAATGCGTTGAAGCTTGTATTTTAGCTTCGCAGAAACTTAGCCTTGGCTACGCCAAGACATCGTTTTCAGGTAGCCTTTCATGAGCAAATCCCACCATCCCGTTACCCCCGCCATCCGTTTTCTGCGGGCGCACAAAATCGAGCACACCGCCATGCAGTATCCCTATGAAGAGCACGGCGGCACGGCGCATTCCGCCGAATGCCTCGGCATCGACGAACACCAAATCGTCAAAACCATCGTGTTGATTAACGAACACAAAAAAGGCCTGATTGTGTTGATGCACGGCGACCGCCAAATCTCCACCCGCAACCTCGCCCGCCAGCTCGGCATGAAACACGTGGAGCTGGCCGCGCACGATCAGGCGCACAAATGGACGGGCTATTTTGTGGGCGGCACCAGCCCCTTCGGCTGCCGCACCGCCTTGCCGGTGTATGCCGAACGCAGCATTTGGGATTTGCCGCTGATGTATATCAACGGCGGCGGCCGCGGCCTGTTTGTCACCGTTGCCCCCGCCCCCGCGCTCGCCGCGCTGAATGCACAGCCGGTGGAGGTGGCGGTGGATTAGCCGCCTTTGGTGCGGTAAGAAAGGCTACCTGAAAGTTTCAGGTAGCCTTAATCTGCTAAAATTCGCTTTTCATCCATCTAAACGACAGTTGCTCAAATGAAAACGAGGCCAAGCGGCAAACCAATGCCGCATCGTTTTTATTGTGGACAGCATAAACACATGGCAGCCCGAATATCCTTCAGGCTGCCGCACCCCTTTGTCGGTACACTATGAATCTTCCTCTGCCCAAACCCGCACAAAAGTCCCGCTGGCCGCAGCTTTCTGCCGGCAGCCTGCCTTATTTCCTGGCCTCCGCCCTGCCGGAAAAAGCACTCAAGCTCGTGCTCACGCCCGATGCCGAAACCGCGCTGCGCCTGCAAACCGCGTGGCAGTTTTTCCGTCCGCAAGACAACGCGCTGTTCCTGCCCGATTGGGAAACCCTGCCCTACGAACGCTTTTCGCCACATCAGGATTTGGTGTCGGAGCGGCTGTCGGTGTTGTGGCAGCTGAAAAACGGCGCGGTAGATGTGCTGTTTGTGCCCGTTGCCACCGCCATGCAGCAGCTCGCGCCGCCGCCCTTCCTGCTTGGGCGCACGTTTTGGCTGAAAACGGGGCAGACGCTGGATTTGGACAAACTGCGCGAAAATCTGGTGGAAGCCGGCTATTCTGCCGTGTCCAATGTGGTGGCCGGCGGCGAATTTGCCGTGCGCGGCGGAATTGTGGATTTGTTCCCCATCGGCAGCGGCACGCCTTACCGCATCGATTTGTTCGACGACGAAATCGACAGCATCAAAACCTTCGACCCGGATACGCAACGCACACTCGCGCCCGTGTCCGAAATCCGCCTGCTGCCGGCGCACGAGTTTCCCACCGATGCCGACGCGCAAAAAATCTTCCGCACCCGCTTCCGCGAGGAAATCGAAGCCGACTGCAACGCCGCCACGGTTTACAAAGCCGTCAGCAACGGCCATTTCGGCGCGGGCGTGGAATACTACCTGCCGCTGTTTTTTGAAGACGGCTGCGCCAGCCTGTTCGACTACATCGGCGAAAACGCCCTGGCCGTATGCGTGGGCGATGTGCACGCCGAGGCCGTGCGCTTCGAAGGCGAAATCAAATCGCGCCACGCACTGGCGCAGGGCGATCCCAGCTATCCGCCTCTGCATCCGCAGCATTTGTATCTTGCTGCCGACCGATTTTCAGGTAGCCTGAAAGCCTACCCGCAAATCTGGCCCGATCTTTCCGCCGCCTCGCCCCACGCTTTGCCCGATGTGGCGGTAAACCGGCAATCCGAACAGCCGCTGGCTGCGTTGCAAGATTTTCAGGCAGCCTTCGGCGGCCGTATTTTGCTGTGTGCCGAAAGCACCGGCCGGCGCGAAACCATGCTCGGCTTCTTCGCCCAGCACGGCCTAAAACCCAAACCCGTGGCCGGCTGGCAGGCATTTTTAGATGACAACGCGCCGCTGTGCATCACGGTTACGCCGTTAGCAGAAGGCTTTCAATTGGGCAGGCTACCTGAAAACAGCCAGAATACCCTTTCAGGTAGCCTGCATCTTGCCGTCATCACTGAATCCGAGCTGTATCAATACGTTGCCCGTTCGCGCGTCCACAACCGCCGCAAGAAACACGCCGCCGTTTCAGACGGCCTGTTGCGCGACCTTGCCGAAATCAATATCGGCGACCCCGTGGTGCACGAAGAACACGGCATCGGGCGGTATATGGGCTTGGTAACGATGGATTTGGGCGGCGAAACCAATGAAATGATGTTGCTTGAATATGCAGGCGAAGCTCAGCTTTATGTGCCTGTTTCGCAACTGCATTTAATTAGCCGCTACTCTGGTCAGGCGCATGAAAACGTTACTTTGCACAAGCTCGGCAGCGGCGCGTGGAACAAGGCGAAGCGCAAAGCCGCCGAAAAAGCGCGCGACACCGCCGCCGAGTTGCTTAACCTCTACGCCCAGCGCGCCGCCCAATCGGGACACAAGTTTGAAATCAACGAGATGGACTATCAGGCGTTTGCCGACGGCTTCGGCTATGAAGAAACCGAAGACCAAGCCGCTGCCATCGCCGCTGTGATTAAAGACTTGACGCAGGCGAAGCCGATGGACCGACTCGTGTGCGGCGATGTCGGTTTCGGCAAAACCGAAGTCGCCCTGCGCGCCGCGTTTGTGGCGGTGATGGGCGGCAAACAGGTCGCCGTACTCGCCCCGACCACGCTTCTGGTCGAGCAGCACGCGCAAAACTTCGCTGACCGTTTCGCCGATTTTCCCGTGAAAGTCGCCAGCCTTTCGCGTTTCAACAACAGCAAAGCCACCAAAGCCGCGCTGGAAGGCATGGCGGACGGCACGGTCGACATCGTTATCGGCACGCACAAACTGGTTCAGGACGATATAAAATTCAAAAACTTAGGACTGGTCATCATCGATGAAGAACACCGCTTCGGCGTGCGCCAGAAAGAGCAGCTCAAACGCCTGCGCGCCAATGTCGATATCCTCACCATGACCGCCACGCCAATTCCGCGCACCCTCAGCATGGCACTCGAAGGCCTGCGCGACTTCTCGCTGATTACCACCGCGCCCAGCCGCCGCCTCGCCGTCAAAACCTTTGTCAAACCCTTCAGCGAAGGCAGCGTGCGCGAAGCCGTGCTGCGCGAACTCAAACGCGGTGGGCAGGTATTTTCCCTGCACAATGAAGTAGATACGATTGAGAATATGCGTGAGCGGCTGGAAACCCTGTTGCCCGAAGCCCGCATCGGCGTGGCGCACGGACAACTGCGCGAACGCGAGCTGGAACAAGTCATGCGCGACTTTTTGCAGCAAAGATTCAACGTGTTGCTCTGTTCCACCATCATCGAAACCGGCATCGACATCCCCAACGCCAACACCATCATCATCAACCGCGCCGACAAATTCGGGCTGGCGCAACTGCATCAGCTTCGCGGGCGTGTCGGCCGCAGCCACCACCAAGCCTACGCCTACCTGCTCACGCCCGAATACATCACCAAAGACGCAGAAAAACGCCTCGATGCCATCGCGGCGGCAGACGAACTCGGCGCAGGTTTCACCCTCGCCATGCAGGATTTGGAAATCCGCGGCGCAGGCGAAATCCTTGGCGAAGGGCAGTCTGGCGAAATGATACAGGTCGGCTTCACGCTCTACACCGAAATGCTCAAACAAGCCGTGCGCGACCTCAAAAAAGGCCGCCAGCCCGACCTCGACGCACCATTGGGCATCACCACCGAAATCAAACTGCACAGCCCCGCCCTGCTGCCCGAAAGCTACTGCCCCGACATCCACGAACGGCTCGTCCTCTACAAACGCCTCGCCGTCTGCGAAACCGTGCAGCAAATCAACGCTATACACGAAGAACTCGTCGACCGCTTCGGCCTGCCCGAACAACCTGTCAAAACCCTCATCGAAAGCCACCACTTGCGACTCGCCGCAAAAGAATTGGGCATAGACGCCATCGACGCGACCAGCGAAGCCGTTACCGTTACCTTCGGCAAACACCACCAAATCGACCCGACAGAAATCATCCTGCTGATTCAGACGGATAAAAAATACCGGCTGGCCGGGGCGGATAAGCTGAAGTTCACGGCTCAGATGGAGGATGTGGAGATGAGGATTAAGACGGTGAAAAGTGTGTTGAAGACTTTGAAAGAAAGAGTGGTAGCAAAGTAGAGGCTAGTGAAGAAAAGGCCGTCTGAAACGATTTTCAGACGGCCTTTTATTATCCAAAATTTGTAGGTCGAATACTTGTATCCGATAAAATCTCCCGTATGAAGCTGTCGGATTCTAGAATCCGACCTACATCTGCTTGGAAAAACTTTTCATGTAGTAGGCAAAAGATTTATGATGCCGATTGGAACAGCAAGCAACAAATGAAATACCGTTGTGGGCATTTCTGACGTAGTTTGGAACAAAATCTAACATTCATTTTTTTACAGGTCTGTGAAATTTCTAATAATCCAGCGTATGTTTATTTTCAAAGGAAATATTATGCCCGAACTCAAAATTTTTAAAGATGAGCCTAATGATGCCGAATATTTGAAATGGAGAGAGAACAACCCTGATGGTTATATATTAAATATAAACAAAGAAGGCAAACCCATTTCTAAATATCCTATGATACATCGTGTACAAGGAATAAAGAGGAAACCATGTATCAGCAATGAGAATGGTAACTACACTACTGAATCAAGCCCTTATTATAAAGCTTGTTCTAATTCCATTCCTGCATTAGAGGCTTATTCTCGGCAGAAATATAATAAACATTTAACCGGATGCGGACATTGTATGGAAGATTACGTCCCCAGCGAATACATTGAAATACCCACTTTTCAGGTAGCCTATCAACAATCTTTGGAAAATGATTTAGATGAACTTAGCCAACGCTTAGAAAACGCCACAACCGAAGAAGCCAAAACCGAAATCCAGCGCCTGATTAACGCCCGCAGAGGTCAAGGCGAATTCAGAAACGGCGTATTGGAACGGTATCCGCAATGCCCCATCAGCGGCGTGGATATGCCTGAATTGCTGATTGCCAGCCATATCAAACCTTGGCGCGACTGCAAGGATGATGAAGAATGGCAACGGCTTGACCCATACAACGGCTTGATGCTCGCCCCAAACATTGATGCCTTGTTTGATAGTGGGCTGATTACGTTTGAGCCAGATGGCAAAATCCGTATTAGCAAAAGGCTTTCTGAAAAAAACCTGTTCCGGCTTGGAATCTCTCTTGATGCGGTATTAGAAATCCACCCTGATAGCGAGAAATATTTTGAATGGCATCGAAACAAGGTATTTAAACCATAGAATAGGTGGTAAACGTGGCCAGCATAATCGTCTTCAAGACCGTCTAAAAAGGCTACCTGAAACCACAAATCTCCGTTTCAGGTAGCCTTTTGATGAGGCATCTTCGTTCCCTTGCCGATACCTGCAACAGATTGCCTGCCAATTCCCCTCACGCCCGCCTGCTGCTTGGCAGGCGCTCGCTTTTCAGGTAGCCTTTCTCTTTTTCCAAATCCTATTCTCCGCCCGCCATGAACACCGAAAACGAATTGCCCGAAATTGCGCCGCAAGCTTTGCCCGATGGGGCTGAGATTGAGCCTGCTGCGATTGAAACGCTGGCTGCGGTGGTGGCCGAGTCGCAGGCTGCCGTGTTGGCGGAAATTTCTGCGCAACCGGCGGCTGATGGCGGTGAGGAGGTTGCCGAGCCGGGACGTAAGTGGCGCGAGGGGCGGATTGTGGATGCTGCGGTGCGGGTGTGGGATGCTGCAGAGCGCACGGGCGTGGCCGATGTGGTGAACAATGGCGACGAGCCGCCTTTGAGCGTGTTTTTGGTGGGCGACCTGTTTGCCGCCACCGACCTTTCCCCCGAGCCGGGCGATGTGTTGCGCGGCGTGTTGCAAAGCCACCCCGTTAGCGGCTATTGGCTGCTCGACAGCGCGGAAGACGCTGCCACGTCCAGCCTGCAGCGGCGCAGCCCGGAAGAAGAAGAGGCGCTGCATAAAGAGCGCAAACAGGCCAAGCGGCAAGATAAATTGGTGAACGGCGAAACTTATGTAGGCAAGGTGGTGCGCTGGAACGAAGAGGAAAAATCGGGCTATATCAAGGTGAAGTCGATTAAAGCGCGGGTATTTTTCCCGCAATCGGCCTTCGTGTTCCGCGATAAAAGCCCGGCCAACCACCAGCAGGTGAGCTTTGTGCTGGGGCGGCGGCGCGGCGAGTGGGTGGCCACCCGTGTGATTCCGCAAGGCTATGAACTGGGCTGGGCCGACCGTGAAAGCCCTTCTTCCGGCACGATTTTGGGCGGCGGTTTCAGCGAAAGCCTGCTCGGCGGCACGTTTATTTTGCTGTTCCTTGCAGCGGTGTCCTTTATTTCCCTGCCGCTGGCTGCGGCCTATTTGTTGACTAGCTGCTTGCTGCTTATTCTCTACCGCACGGACAAACGCAGCGCCCAAAGCGGCCGCACCCGCGTGCCCGATGGCGTGCTGCACCTGTTGGCCATGCTTGGCGGCTGGCCTGGCGGCCTGTTGGCGCAGATGCGTTATCAGCAGCATACCGCCAATATCCGCTTTGTGCGCGCTTTTTGGTTTAGCGTGGCGCTGAATGCCGTGGGCACTTATGCTTTGCTGGTGTACTTTATCGGCATGCCCGCGTTTGCTTTCCTGAAAAACTAGCTGCATGAACAGCTACTGCGCCTTCGCCAACGGCCTGCCTGCCGACAGCCGCGATCCCAACAAGCATTATCACGACCATCTCTACGGCTTCCCCATCGAAGACGACAACGAACTCTTCGGCCGCCTGCTGCTCGAAATCAACCAAGCCGGCTTGAGCTGGACGCTGATTTTGCAACGTGCCGCCGGCCTGCGCGCTGCCTACGCCGGCTTCGACATCGCCGCCGTGGCCGCTTTCGGCGAAACCGACCGCCAACGCCTGCTGGCCGACGCGAAAGTGATCCGCAACCGCCTGAAAATCAATGCCGCTATCCACAATGCGCAGCAAATCTTGCAGTTGCAACAGGAATTCGGTTCGTTCAAAAACTGGCTCGACGGCCACCACCCGCAGCCTCTGGCCGATTGGGTGAAGCTGTTCCGACGAACCTTCAAATTCACCGGTCCCGAAATCGTGCGCGAATTTTTGGTGAGCGCAGGCTACCTGAAAGGCGCGCACAGTGAAGACTGCCCAGCCGCCGCCCGCGCTGCCGCTGCCAACCCGCCGTGGCTGCTTGGCTGAGGCGGTGTAGGTATAAGAGAAAGGCTACCTGAAAATTTAGCTTGGCGAGTTTCTGCGAAGCTAAGTTTTCAGGTAGCCTTTTTGTTTAGGCTGTGGGCGATATGAGCTTATGTGGCGGTGTGGGGTGGCGTGCTTATCCCGTTGTTTGGTTTGCCGGTTCTTTCGAATTTTCAGGTAGCCTTGAACGGCAGGGTTGTGCTGTACCCGATGGTTTGAACTTCGTTGAAGTTGTGTTTTCAGGTAGCCTCAATCGCCTAGTTGTGATGTTGTTTCGGGCAGCCCTTCGTTTCCGCCGGATGGCGGTTGGGGAGGGTGGTGCTGGAAGAGGCCTTGTTCGGTGATCGTCCAGAGGGCGGCGTCGGCGTGCATGGCTTTGAGGGCGTTGTTGGTCCAGGTGTTGCAGGTGTAAAAGAGGTTGTAGCTGCCGACGGCTTCGTAGAAGGCGTCGTTTTCGCCGTAGACCATGTGGGTGGGAATGGGGATGGTGCGGCCGTGTTGCCATTGCAGGCTTTGGCGGATATAGGCGATGAGGCGGCGGTATTGGACGCGGCTGATGCGGATGGGGGCGCAGCGGGTGCAGCCTTCGAGGCTGTGGTAGTAGGTGGCGTGGACGGCGTTGCTGGATAGGCCGGTGGCGGCTTTGAGGGCGGTGCTGGGGCGGAGGTCGGCCCAGGTGGGGGTGGTGAGGTAGAAGTTTTTGTCGCCCAGGCCGATGGCGAGCCAGGGGGCGTATTCTTGGCTGCGGGTGTGTTCGGCGGGGAAGACGGCTCGCCAGTCGGCTTCGCTGCTGAAGGTGGGGACGACGATGTCGGTGTGCACGCCGTTGGAGAGCAGCCATACGGTGATTTCGGGTTCGCCTTCGGGCCGACCGGGGCTTTTGATGCGGGGCAGCAGCCAAACGGCGGCGCCGTAGAGCAGGAGGAGAGCGGCCAGGCTGAGTAGGCTGCGGCGGATGAGGCGGGAAAGTTTGAGCATGGTGATGTGTGGCTTGAGGCTACCTGAAAGTTTGGGCTTCGCGGGGCTTGGCTTTCAGGTAGCCTTTGCTTATTCGGGCTGGGGCTGGTAGTTATCCAGCAGCTGCTCGATTTGCTGGAGGCAGGTGAGGGGGCGCAGTTGGGTGAAGAGGTGTGCGGCTTGGGGGTGGGCGGTTTTCATCATGCCGAGCCATTGTTTGAGGCGGGCGGCGGGATAGGGCGTATCGCCGGCGTGTTCGCGGCAGAGTTGGAAGAAGCGGCGTATCCACACGAGGTAGTCGGCAAAACCGGCGGGCTGGGGCGGGAGGCCTTGGTTGTGGCGCTGGATTTGGCGGGCGAGGTCGGGGGTGATGACGGCGCCGCGCCCGAGCATAACGTGTTGGCAGCCGCTGGTTTGGCGGATGGCGAGGTAGTCGGCCAGGCTGAATACGTCGCCATTGGCGATGACAGGGATGCTGAGTGCTTGGCGGATGGGGGCGATTTGCTCCCAATGGGCAGGCGGGCGGTAGCCTTCGATTTTGGTGCGGGCGTGCACGGCCAGCGCGGAGGCGCCGCCTTGGGCGATGGCTTGGGCGCATTCGAGGGCGCGGGAGCTGTCTTCATAGCCGAGGCGCATTTTGGCGGTGAGGGGGATGTTTTCAGGTAGCCTTTGGCGCACGGTGGAGACGATTTGGCGGATGCGTTCGGGCTCGCGCAGGAGGATGGCGCCGCCTTGGTGTTTGTTGACGGTGGGGGCGGGGCAGCCGAAGTTGAGGTCGATTTTTTGCGCGCCTGCGGCCACGGCGGCTTGGGCGTTGGCGGCCATGTTGTCGGGGTCGCTACCGAGCAGCTGGAGGGTGCAGGGGGTGCCGGCGTGGGTGCGGCAGCCATGATCGATTTCGGGCATGTGCCGCCGCCAGGTGGCGCGGGAGTGCAGGGTGTGGGTGATGCGGACGAATTCGGTGACGCATTCGTTGTAGCCGCCGATGTCGGTGAGCAGGCGGCGCATGACGGGGTCGAGCAGACCCTGCATGGGGGCTAAAACCAAACTACTTTCTTCTTTTGAAACATTCATTTAATTGCTTTTAATGTACTTTATAGCAGCCTGAAAACCTTAGTTAGTAGTTTACAGGCTATCTTGATATGCAGCTTCTTAATTCATTATATGCTTAATCATTATTCATCAGGTGTCCAACATACTCTTTCTTTTAAATTTGCATAATACTCCTGTTTGCTATTTATTTTGGTAAATACAGGTGGCTCTGGACTAATAACCTCAACATATGATTCGGCAAAAAAGAAAACATATAGTTTTTCATAATCTTCTAATGGGAAATAGTGGTCTTCAACAACCCATTCAGTATATTTTTTATCAATAACTTCAAAAAAACGTTCTCCTTGCACAAATAATGGGTGCAAATTTCCATGAATTGGTACAACCATTTCATGGAATGTATTGATTTTATATGATTCATCTGTCCTTTGAAAATGAATAGCCCAATCTATAGATATTTCTGTTAAATCATTTCTATCTTCATCGCTTGAAAATAAAATACTAACTTTCCCTTCATCCATAAATACTGCTTCTAGCCAAAATCCACTTCCTTTTGGAGCATTAATAGATTTAATTGCACTAAACATTATTTATACCTATACCTAATTTTAATAATCTCATTATTGCTGTGCTGAATTTTCAATGTAGGAGCACTATTTCCTGAACTATAATTACGAACATTAACTTCTCTTCCGTCAGGTAATTTTCCTGTAATCGTACCATTGACTCTTACTTGAACATTTGTACACCCAAGGAATTAAAAACGGCTACTGCATCATTGTAATTTCCTGATTTGTATATTTCTACGTATGCTTGCTGTTTGTACGCGTGCTTCAGCAGGATAAGGATGATAGTAGTCGCTGTTTAAGGTAGGTTTCCCACCGCTGAATTGTTTACCGCTCCGCGATATAGGATTGATACGCTCTCTCGTTATATGTCGGTTGTCCGAACTCCAGTATTGTGGGAGAGTATATTAGCAGATAAGGAGCAAACTAGTTGCCAAAGTGGCATGGCAACTAGTTCAAAAGTCAGCCTGATATATAGAGGCTACCTGAAAAATTTGTGGCGAAGGTATTCCATGCCATTACCGTTTGTTGGGCGTCGGCAAAATCTGCACGAGTTATGGGCAACCTGATTTGGCGGCTAGAGGATTTTCTGACTGCCTTCGAATACTTGGATGCTGTAATCGCACACGCGGGCGATACAGTGGGGCATGGTGAGGGTGAGGGTGTATTGGCCGCTTTGGCGGGCATACCAGCCAAACATGGGGGAGGCATGGGGATCGGTATCGGCGATAAGGGTGCGGCCGTCACGCAGCAGGGTGAGGTCGATGTTGTTGCATTGGCGGCTGCAATCGGCGAAGAAGGTGTAGTGTTTGCCGGCACGCAGGTTGATTTGCTGGGGTTTGGATTCGCCTTGGGACAGGCTGCCGCGGAAATGTTCGTGCAGCCGGGCACGGCGGTCTTCTTTGCGCACGATTTCGCGGTTCATCCGCTGCGCTTGCGGCAGCCAGTTGTCGGGTGCAGCTTGGGCAGCGGCAGACAACAGCAGAATAGACAGAAGCGGGATAAGGCGGCGTGTGGGCATGGTGGCGGGAACTTGCTGAAGTGGAAAATGGCAGGCTACCTGAAAGTGGCAGAGGGTGCGATTGAAAATAGCTATGGGGAAAAGTTGCTTTGGTAAATACTGGTGTTTGTGTGCATTATATTGGTAGAAAAATTCAATAGTATGTATATTTATTATATTTTATGCCAAATTTTGGATTGAATTGCCTGATTCGGAAGAGAGGGTGTTGGATCGTATCAAGACTGTTGGCAAGCCAACGCTGAGAGTGTCTTTGAGCATTCTGTCATAATAAACCGCCCGGGCTATGTGGCTCGGGCGGTTGAACTATGCAAGATTAGCGCATGGGGCGGGTGAAGGTGTCGTATACACGACGGGTACCTTCGAAAGCATGAACAGTGGCTTTACAGCCGTTGGCATCGTCGCAGTCTTTCATGCTCAACACGATGCGGTAGTTGCCGCTGCTGGGAGCTTGGAAGGTGAACAGGGGTTGGTTATCCGGTAGGTTGTCGCCGGCTACACGGGCGCCGTTGGCAGCCATCAGGTTCATGTCCATGTTGTTGCAGCTGTCGTCGCAGTCACCGAAGAAGGTGTAGAACTTACCGGCACGCAGGGTTACGGGCAGGGTGTGGGTACGGCCTTGCTTCAGGGTAACTGGGCGCAAGAACAGCTCGCGGGCAGCGGGGTCGGCTGTGCTGACTACTTCGCGGTTGGTAGCGTGTTCACTTTCGAAGTTGTTGGCCAGGGCGGCAGCAGGGGCTGCCAGAGCGGCGATCAGAGCCAGGGTGGTGAGTTTCTGCATGGTGTCTCCTTATTGGTTGATGAGTTGTGCTACTGGGGAAGTTTCACCAAAGGCTACCTGAAAACGGTTTGGCTGTTTCAGGTAGCCTTGGGGGAAAGATTAGCGAATGATACTACGTTGTGAGTCGGCAAGGAAGTCGCGCAACACGGCCAGCTCGGGCTCGGTTTGGGCGGCTTGGGCAATCTGGTTGCGGGCCTCTTCGTAGGACAGGCCTTGGCGATAGAGGGCTTTGTAGGCGTTTTTCACATTGGTGATCTGTTCGGGCGTGAAGCCGTTGCGGCGCATGCCTTCGCTGTTGATACCGGCGGGCTCGGCGCGGTAGCCGGCGGCCATGAAGTAGGGGGGAACGTCTTTGTGTACGCCGGCGGCGAAGGCGGTCATGGCGTAGTTGCCGATTTGGCAGAATTGGAACACGAGGGTGTAGCCGCCGAGGATGACGTAGTCGCCGATGGTAACGTGGCCGGCTAGGGAGGCGTTGTTGGCGAAGATGGTGTGGCTGCCGATTACGCAGTCGTGGGCGAGGTGGCAGTATGCCATAATCCAGTTGTCGTCGCCGATGCGGGTTTCGCCGATGCCGGTTACGGTGCCGAGGTTGAAGGTGGTGAATTCGCGGATAGTGTTGCCGTTGCCGATAATTAGGCGGGTGGGCTCGCCGCGGTATTTTTTATCTTGCGGAATGGCGCCCAGGCTGGCGAATTGGAAAATGCGGTTGTTTTCGCCGATGGTGGTGTGCCCTTCGATAACGGCGTGCGGGCCGATTTCGCTGCCGGCACCGATTTGCACGTTCGGGCCGATGATGGTGTAGGCGCCGACTTTAACGCTGCTATCGAGCTCGGCTTTGGGGTCGATAATCGCGGTGGGGTGGATTAGGGACATGGTGTTTCCTTATGGCAGCGGGCTTTGTCGGGTGAGGCTACCTGAAAATGGTTCGGTGCTAAATGCGGCGGAGGTTTGGCAGAGGCTACCTGAAAAGGTGTTGGCTAGCTTGCCGGTTTATTTATCTACCGCGCGTTTGGCACACATAATGACGGCTTCGGCGGCGATTTGGCCGTCTACGGTGGCAGTGGCTTTGAATTTGCCGATGTCGCGCTTGTGGGTGATCACGTCCAGATGAATTTGCACTTGGTCGCCGGGCACGACTTGGCGTTTGAAGCGGGCTTCGTCGATGCCAACGAAAAAGTAGATTTCGTTTTCTTTGCGCTCGCCTCGGCTGAGGATGGCAAGCACGCCGGCGGCCTGTGCCATGGCTTCGATAATCAACACGCCCGGCATCACGGGGAAATCGGGGAAGTGGCCTTGGAAAAATGGCTCGTTTACGGAAACGTTTTTAATGGCAGTGAGGCTTTTTTCTTTTTCAAAACCGATCACGCGATCCAGCAGCAGGAAGGGATAGCGGTGCGGCAGCAGGCGTTGCAGGGTGCGCACGTCCAGCGGAAGTTCGATATTTTCGATTTGCATGGGTTATTCCTTGTTTTCGGGATGGTTGATTGTGTTTTCCAGCGTTTTTACGCGGCGGTGCAGTTCGTTGAGCCGGCGCAGGTGCACGGCATTTTTCACCCAGTCGCGGTGGGTTTGCAGCGGATAGGAGCTGGCGTAGTAGTCGGGCTGATTGATGGAGGCGGCCACGAGGGTGCCGCCGCCGATGAAGGTGCGGTCGGCTACGTGGATGTGGCCGACAAACATAGCGGCGCCGCCGATTTGGCAGTAGGCACCGATGTGGGTGCTGCCGGCAATGCCCACGCAGGCGGCGATGGCGGTGTGGGCGCCGATGTGTACGTTGTGGGCGATTTGCACGAGGTTGTCGATTTTCGCGCCCTCGGCGATGACGGTGTCTTCGATTGCACCGCGGTCGATGGTGGTGTTGGCGCCGATTTCCACGTCGTTGCCGATTTCCACGCCGCCCACTTGCGGGATTTTGTACCAATGGTCTTGCGCCCAGGCGTTGCCGAAGCCGTCTGCGCCGATCACGGTGCCGGAGTGGATTTCCACGCGATCGCCGAGGCGGCAGCCGGCATAAACAGTGACATTGGGATGCAGTACGGTATGCTCGCCAAACACGCAGTTGGCTTCCACCACACAGTTGGCCAAAATGCGGCAGCCTTCGCCCAGTACAACACATTCGCCGATGTAAACGTTGGCACCGATTTCGCAGCTGTCGGGCACGATGGCGCTTGCTTCCACCACGGCGCTGGGATGAATGCCGGGATTGGCGGCGGGAGCGGGGTGGAACAGGCGGGCAGTTTGGGCGAAATAGAGTTGCGGGTTGTCGCACACAATCAGATTGCGGCCGGGCAGTTTGTCGGCCAACTTGTGGTGCACAATCAGCGCGCCGGCTTGGCTGGCCAGGGCTTCGTTCAGGTGCTTGGGATGGGAAATAAAGCTGATGTCGCCTTGTTGTGCGGCATGCAGCGGGGCAATGCGGCTGATGGCGATATCTTGCCCGGCAAGCGTGCCGCCCAAGGCGGCGATAATGTGGGAAAGCTGTTTCTGCATTTTAACTTCGGTGAAGTTTCGCTTTCAGGTAGCCTGTTTTGCGGCAGGGAGGCCGGAATTTTCAGGTAGCCTTTATTGGTTGTTGAGAGCGCGAATAACTTGGTCGGTGATATCGAATTTACTGTTTACGTAGATAACGTCTTGGATAATCAAGTCATAGCCGTCGCGCTGTGCCAGCTCGGTAATCACGCGGTTGGCATTTTGCTGCAGGGCAGCGAACTCTTCGTTGCGGCGCAGGTTGTATTCTTCGGTGAGCTGCGCGGCCTGGCGGCGCAAGTCTCTATCCAGAGCAATCAGCTGTTGCTCGATGTTGCGGCGTTCGGTGGCGCTCAGGCGGCTTTGGTCGAGCCGGGTTTTCAGGGCAATGCCCTGATCACGCAGCCGTTGCAAAGCCTGTTGGCGGGCACCGAATTCGTTTTGCAGGGTGGTTTGGATACGCTGCGCCTGGATAGACTGCTGATACACGCGCTCCGTATCGATAAACCCCAGCTTCTGTACGCTGTCGGCAGCAGCGTGCGATGCGAGCAGCACCGCAGCGGCTGTCGCTACCATACGGGGAAGATTAAGCTTCATTATCTGCTTTCTTAGAAAGTCGTACCCAATTGGAATTGGAAACGTTGGATTTGGTCGTTATCCCGCTGCCGCATCGGGTGGGCAAAACTGAATTTCATCGGGCCCAACGGGGAAATCCAAGTCAGCGCCGCACCTACGGAATAGCGCAGCTCGTTGCTGAAAGAAGAACGGTGGTCTTTGCTGTAGTAGCCGTTGGTGCCGTAGGGGTTGCTAGCGCTGTATGCCCCGGTGTTGTAGGTTTTGCCATCCCACACGCTGCCGGCATCGGCAAACACGCTCAGGCGCACGGAGCGCTGGTCTTTCACGCCAGGGAAGGGGAAGAGCAGCTCAGCGGAGGCATAGGCTTTATAGGTGCCGCCGTAATTGACGATATTGCGAGAGTTGCCGTAAATCTCGTACACCTTCGGGCCTAAAGAGCCGCTTTCGTAGCCACGCACGGAGCCCAAGCCGCCACCGTAGAAGTTGTTGAAGAAGGGAACGGAGGAGGTGCCACCGTAGGAGCCGGCATAGCCCACTTCGCCGCCCAGCATCAGGGTGAAGCTCTTGCTTAAGGGGAAGAACCAGCGTTGGTCGTGGGTAAGGATGTAGTATTTCAAATCGCCGCCGGGCAAGCCGAGGTCGGCATTGACGCTGGTGGTGTAGCCGCGGGTCGGCCACAGGGCGTCGTCAGTTTTGTTGCGTCCCCAGCCGATATTGCCTTTGAGAATCCAGTTTTTCTCACCATGCTCTTGGAGGAACTGGCGGTAGCGGTAGGGTTGATAATTTACGTCGCCATGCAGCTTCACATTCAGGTGTTCCACGGCGAGGCCGAAGTTTACGCGGTCATATTCAGTAACCGGTACACCCATGCGCGCACCCAGGCCAATACGAGTGGTTTCGTAGTTGTTGGAACTGGTGCTGGAGCCGGATTTATAGGGCATGAAGCCGCGATAGTAGATATCGTAGCCCAAGCTCACGCCGTCAGGAGTGAAGTAGGGATCGGTAAACGACAACGAGGCAGTATTTTGGGTTTTGCCGCGTGCAATGCGGAAGTTGGCGGATTTGCCGGTGCCAAACAGATTGTCTTGTGCCACGCCGGCAGAGAGTACCAAACCGGTGTCTTGTACCCAACCGGCAGCCACTTCTACCGAGCCGGTAGAGCGTTCTTTCACGGATACATCCACATCCACTTGGTCGGGCGTATCGGGCAGCGGGCGGGTTTCCACTTTCACATCGTCGAAATAACCCAAGAGCTGGATACGGTCTTTAGAACGGTTGAGCTTGGCCGAATCGTAGGGGGCTGCTTCGGTTTGGCGCATTTCGCGGCGGATAACGGCATCACGGGTTTTGTTGTTGCCGGAAATATGGATTTGGTTCACATAGTATTTGCGGCCGGGATTTACCGTTAGCACGAAATCCACGGTGTGATTGGCCTGGTCGGGCTGCGGCTGCACGCCCACTTGAGCCAGCGCATAGCCGGCCTGACCCATACGGTCTTGGATGGCCTGCAGGCTTTCTACCATCTGCGAACGGTTGTAGCGGCGGCCTTCGCGCATTTTCAGCAGGGCTTCCAACTCTTCGCGCGGCACTTCGCGGGTGTCGCCTTCGATGCGCACTTTGCCCCAGCGGTAACGTTCGCCTTCGTGTACTTTAATCCACAGCGTCTGTTCGGTACGGTCGGCGTTGTAGCGCACATCGGCGTCCTGTACCCGGCCTTCAAAGAAGCCTTCGTTTTGATAGAAATCGGTGATGGATTGCAGGTCTTGACGGAATTTTTCGTCGGAGAAACGGTCGTCTTTGGAGAGCCAGCTCAACATACCGTGGCGATCCATCTGCATTTGGCGGCGCAGAGTACGGTTGGAGAAGTGCTGGTTGCCTTCAAAGTCGATTTCTTTGATGTGGGTGGTAGGGCCTTCGTCGATTTTCAGTGTGATGTCCACACGGTTGCGCGAGAGGCGGGAAATCTCTGGGGTGATGGTGGCAGAAAGTTTGCCTTGGTTGGCATATTCCTGCTGCAGGCCGGCTACGGCTTGGTTTAGGATCGCTTGGTTGAATGGCTGCGATTGACCCAGGCCGAAGCTGTCGAGATTTTTCTTGATCGCGTCGCTGGGCAGGGTTTTGCCGCCGGTAACGGTGAGCGTGTTGATGATGGGGCGTTCCACCACGGTTAGCAACACTTGGTTGCCCATGGTTTCCACGCGCACGTCGTCGAACAGGCCGGTGGCATAGAGGTTTCTGATGATTTGTTCGCCTTCGCCATCAGTGAAGGTGCTGCCCACTTTAACCGGCAGGTGGCCAAATACGGTGGAGGGGTCGGTGCGCTGCAGGCCCTCAATGCGGATATCTTGGATGGTAAACGGTGCGGCGGCCAGCGCCCAAGAAGACAATCCGGCTGCAAACAAAGAGAAGGTAAGTTTGTTCAGTTTCATGCTTTATCCCAATAAACGGGTGATATCGTTGAAAAAGGCCAGCAGCATCAGCATCAGCATCAGGGAGAGGCCGAGGCGCAATCCCCACATTTGCACATTGGTGCTAACGGGCTTGCCGCGAATCCATTCGGCGGCATAATACATTAAATGGCCGCCATCTAAAACAGGAATCGGCAGTAAATTCAAAATCCCCAGGCTGATGCTCACTACGGCGAGGAATTCTAAATAATCCTGAATCCCGGCGGAGGCGGTTTTGCCGGCGTAGCTGGCGATGGTGATCGGGCCGGAAATGTGGCTTACGGAAGCCTGGCCGGTGAGCAGGCGGGCAAACAGGCGGCCGGTGAGTGCGGTGTAGGAAGACACGCGCTGCATGCCCATTTCGGCGGCGCCCAGCCAGGTGGGCCGGTAGCGGTAGGTGGAGCGATCCATCCATTGCCGGTCGACTTCAGCTTCAAAACCGGCATAGCCGTAGCGTTCGCCGTTGCGGTCTTCACGACTGTCGGGGCGCAAGGCTAGCTGAAGCGGTTTGCCGCCGCGCAAAATATCGATTGTCAGTTTGTCTTGCGGGTGTTGGCGGATGGTGGTGGTTAAATCCGGCCAAGTGTGTACGATTTGCCCGTTCACGGCCGCCACGCGGTCGCCTTTGCGCAAACCGGAGCGTTCGGCAGGTGAGCCGGGCTGGATAGAGGCGAGAGTGGTGTTCAGGCGCAGGGCGGTGATGCCGAACCAGCCGCCGCGTTTGGCCACGGCTTCCGCTTCCGGCGTGCCGGCGGCATCGATGGTGCGTGTGGTTTGGCTGCCGTTGGCTTCGCGCACGGCTACCTGAACCTTGCCGGCTTCCAAATTCAGGATGATTTCCGATTGTGCGTCGCCCCAAGTGAGCACCTGCTTGCCGTTTACAGCGGTGATGGTGTCGCCCGGCTGAAAGCCTACTTTGGCGGCCAGCGTGTCGGGCATCACCATGCCCACCATCGGGCGCACTTCCTGCACGCCGAAATAGCCGAAGGAGAAGGTGTAGAGCAGCACGGCCAGCGCCAGATTGGTGAGCGGGCCGGCGGCTACCACCAACATGCGTTTGAATGGGTGTTGCTTGTCGAAGGCGTAGGGCAGGTCGGCCTCGACCACATCGCCCTCACGGGTGTCGACCATTTTCACATAGCCGCCCAGCGGAATCGGCGCCAAGCACCATTCGATATTGCGCCAGCGCTTATTGAAAAAAGGCTTGCCGAAGCCCACGGAAAAGCGCAGCACTTTGATGCCGCACCAGCGCGCCACCAGCAAATGCCCCAGCTCGTGCAGGCTGACCAAAATCAGGATGGCAACGATAAACGCGCCGAGTGTGTGCAAAAGAAACAAACAAGAAGCTCCTTGAAGCAGGCGAATCGGAGAAGGCTACCTGAAAAATGGCAGCGAAGGGCCAATCGGTATTTTCAGGTAGCTTCAGCCGCCAATCGGCTGCAGGAAGAAAAACGTAATTGTAATGGAAACAGAGGTTCCCGACAAAGCCTGCACCAATGGTTAAGGCGCCTCATTTCTGCCTGCCGTGTTGGCTTGCCTTGCCGTATTTGCCGCATTATTCATGTGGCTTACTGCCTGGCATGGAAAAGATGTTCAGCGATGCGCCACCTGCCGCACAAACGCTTCTGCAGCGCGTCGGGCGGCGGCATCCAAATCCAGCAGGCCTTCCAGGCTGTGGTGGCTACCTGAAAAATCCAGCTCCAAGCAATGCTGCACCGTGTGTGCGATGTCGGTAAAGCGGATGCGGCCGGCTAAAAAGGCGGCCACGGCGATTTCGTTGGAGGCATTGAGCACGCAGGGCACGCCGCCGCAGGCCTGCATGGCCTGATAGGCTAGCTCCAAGCAGGGGAAACGGCGGTAGTCGGGCGTTTCAAACGTGAGCGCGGAGAGGGCGGCGAAATCCAGCGGCGGCACGCCGGAGGCGATGCGTTCGGGCAGGCCGAGGCAGTAGGCGATGGGCGTGCGCATATCGGGCGTGCCCATTTGCGCCAGCACCGAGCCGTCGGCATAGCGCACCATGCTGTGCACCACGCTTTGCGGGTGGATAACAGTTTCCAGTTTCTCCGGCGGGCAGTTAAACAGCCAGTGTGCTTCAATCAGCTCCAGGCCTTTATTCATCATGGTGGCGCTGTCTACCGAAATTTTGCGCCCCATCTGCCAGTTGGGATGTTTTACTGCCTGTTCGGGCGTGATGGCGGGGAAATCGGCCAAGTCGGTGTGTAGGAAGGGGCCGCCGGAAGCGGTGAGGATGATGGATTGCACGCCGTTATGTTTCAGGCCTTTTTCTGGTGGCAACACTTGGTAGATGGCGTTGTGTTCGCTGTCTACCGGCAGGATGAGGGCGCCGGACTGGGCGGCGGTTTGCATAAAGAGGCTACCTGAAACCACCAGCGTTTCTTTGTTGGCCAGGTAGATGGTTTTGCCGGCGCGGGCGGCGGCCAGCGTGGGCGGCAGGCCGGCGGCGCCGACGATGGCGGCCATCACGCCGTCGGTTTCCGGCGCGGCGGCAATGTCGCACAAGGCTTGTTCGCCGTGCAGCACTTTGGTGTGGCAGCCGGCCGCAGCCAGGTGCGTGCACAGTTCGGCGGCTTGCGCTTCATTGGCGGTTACGGCGTATTGCGGACGGAAGGCAAGGCATTGTTCGGCCAGCTTGGCGGTTTGGCTGTGGCCGCTGAGGGCGAAGATGCGGAAGCGTTCGGGATGGCGGGCAACCACGTCGAGCGTGCTGGTGCCGATGCTGCCGGTGCTGCCGAGGATGGTGAGGAATTGGGTCATGGTTGGTGTGTTTCGGGTAGCTTTTTGTGCTTATAGTGATTCATTTTAAACCAACGTTGCGTTGGCTTGTTGCCTAACTCTGCTTAAACTTAATCCACGGTATGCGGAAGGGCAGGGGCAGATTTATGTGTCAGGTAGCCTTTAATGCCGGCGGCAGGCTACCTGAAAATGTTGGGGGAAACAAGCCGGGTTTGCAAAGGCCTCGGTTTGCTAGGCATGGCGGCTGCGGAGAAATGCCGTTAAGCCGCCCACAATATGCAACGGCAGCGGAAAGGCGGTTTCCGGCTGCCGTTTGGTTTGCTGCTTTAGGAACGATATTGCGTCATCAGTTCGCAGTAGTTTGGGTAGTGTTCTTTGCTCACAAAGCCACGGATCAGGCTCATGGTTTGGTAGATGCCGCGCCGCTTGGCGTTTTCGTCCCAACAGCCGATGTGCTGGGAGTTGTCGAAGTCGAACCAGTATTTGGTGAGCAGCCACACGTTCAGGCCGAGCTCGCGCAGGGCTTCGTCGTCGGCTTCGATGATGCCTTTTTCGCGCAGTTCGATGAAGATTTTCACCAGAAGCGGGGAAATCTTCACGTGGGTGAATTCGTTGTGTTCGCCCAAAAGCTGTTTGCTGCGGACGAGTAGGGTGTTTACGTCGCTGAATAAGAAACGGTATTCCCACAGGATGTCGTACATGCCCTGCAGATATTCGCCCATTTTGGCCATGCTGTCGGGCAGTTCGGTTTCTCGGATGTAGTCGAGCAGTTTGTTGCTGTAGCGCTGGAACAGCTGAACGATGATTTCGTCTTTATTGCGAAAGTGGTAATACAGATTGCCGGGGCTGATGCCGAGGCGCTGGGAGATGTGGTTGGTGCTGATGTTGCGCTCACCCTCCTCATTGAACAGTTGGAGGCTGATGTCGATGATTCGGTTGTAGGTGTTGGGTTTGCCGGGCTTCCTGGGCATGGGTTGTCTCCTTGGCTGCAACGTAAATTCTACCTATGCGAGAGGCTACCTGAAAATGAGATAGCGGAATTTTAATACATTATCGATTATATTGCTTTATGGCTACCGCACTTATTCCCCACGCAGCCTTGCTGCGCTGCCGGCTAGGAGGAAATAAGTGCTGCATTACCTTATTCCAACCACACCGGCTCGGGTTCAAGCCGCACGCCGAAGCGTTGGTAAACGCTGTTTTGCACGTGTTCGGACAAACGGCGGACGTCTTGGGCGCTGGCGCCGCCGAGGTTAATCAGCACCAGGGCTTGTTTTTGGTGTACGGCGACCTGGCCTTCGCGGTGGCCTTTGAGCCCGCATTGGTCGATAAGCCAGCCGGCGGCGAGTTTGGCCCGGCCGACCGGCTGGGGGTATACCGGCAGGGCGGGGTGCTGCGTCTTCAGCGCGGCGGCCTGTTCGGCGGAAACGATGGGATTTTTATAGAAACTGCCGCAGCTGCCGGTTTCGGCGGGGTCGGGCAGCTTGCGGCGGCGGATGCGGCACACGGCTTCGGCCACGATGGCAGCGGTGAGCGGCGCGCCTTGAGCCAGGGTTTCGGCTTCGGCTTGTACGTCGCCATAGTGCAGCTTGGGCTTGAATTCGCTATCCAGTACGAACGTTACCGCCGTAATCACGAAACGGCCGCCGGATTGTTTGAACACGCTGTCGCGATAGGCAAAACGGCAGTCGGCATGGCTGAACGATACCGGTTTGCCGCTGTCTAAATCCCAGGCTTGCACCGTTTCGATACAGCTTTCGGCTTCCACTCCGTAGGCACCGATATTTTGCACCGGCGCAGCGCCCACCGTGCCGGGAATCAGGCTGAGGTTTTCCAGCCCGCTCAAGCCCTGCGCGATGGTGTGCTGCACGAAATCGTGCCAGTTTTCGCCGGCCTGCGCGGTGATGCGCGTTTTGCCGCCGCCGGCCGGCTCGGGCGCGGAAATGCCTTTATTGGCCATGCGCACCACCAGCCCGTCGTAGTCCTTCATCAGCAGGATATTGCTGCCGCCACCCAACCATAGGGTGCGTTCGCGGCGGTATTCGGGCAGTTGGAAAATTTCAGGTAGCCTTTCGGCTGTGTCTAATGTGTAGAGCGCGGCGGCGCGGGCGGGTAGGCCGAAGGTGTTCAGCGCGGTTAAATCGGCATCGTATTGCAGTTTATTCATCGTCTTCATGTTCCAGCATTTCTTGGCTTACTGTTGCCAAACACCACAAGAGGGCAACGGCGGCACAACCCAGCGACAGCACCAATGCCGCCCAGAAGCCGTAAATCCCCATGCTCGTGCCGAAGGCCAGCAGGCAGCCCAATCCGAGGCCGACCACCCAGAAGGCGATGCCGTGAATCACCATCGGCAGTTTGGTTACCTTATAGCCGCGCAAGGCGTAGGAAGCGATACATTGGATGGCGTCGGCCAATTGGAAGGCGGCGGCAAACAGCAGGATGGTGGAGCCGAGGCCGATCACGGCTTGGTCGTCGGTGTAAACGCGCATAATCGGGTAGCGGAACAGCAGGGTGAGCACTGCGGTAACGATAGCTAGGGTTGAGCCACAGGCCAAGGCCACGCCGGAGGCATAACGCGCTTGGAAATAGCGGTTGGCACCGATGGCATAGCCTACGCGCACGGTAACTGCCGCGCCAATGCCCTGCGGAATCACATAAATCAGGCTGGTGATGCTATTTACTACTTGCTGAGCAGCTACGTGGTCTTCGGCATTGCCCGGCAGTTGGGCAATCAGCATCATCATCACGGTGAACAGGCTCACTTCGAGGAAGAAAGACAAGCCAATCGGCACACCCAGCTTGGTAATTTGACGGAAAATCTTGGCACTGGGTTTGGAGAATCGCGCAAAGAGGCCGAAGCGTTGGAAATATTTCTGTTTGGCAATATAAGCCCACAGCGCGGCGGCGTTAAACCAGAACACTAGGGTACTGGCCAGGCCACAGCCCGCACCGCCCAAGGCCGGCATGCCCAAATCGCCGTAAACGAAGATGTGGTTGAGCGGGATGTTTAAAAACAGGCTGATCCAGCTCATCCACATAATGGGTTTGGGTTTGCCCAAGCTGGAAGCGAAAGCATGTAACGCACGGTGGATCATGGCTGCCGGCATGGAAAGGGCAATCAGGCCCACATACAAGGCAAATTGCCGTTTTACTTCGGCATCCAAGTCGAGAAAGCTATTGAAGGGCTGAATCATCAGCCACAGCAGAATCATGCCGATAATGCCCAGCATCAGGCCATACAATATGCCCTGACGGCCCAGTTCGGCCACCTTCTCGACTTCGCCTGCGCCGTGCTCTTGGGCAATCATCGGATTAAGCGCGGTCATGATGCCGAGGAAGGTTATGTAAACAGTAACGAATGCGCTGCTGCCCAGTGCCACGGCAGCCAAATCAGTTTTGCCTGCGCCACCGGCCATTACCGTATCCACGAACCCCAGCCCCACTTGCGCAATCTGCGCCAACAGCATGGGCACCGCCAAAGCGCCCAATTTGGAGGCTTCTTTGCGGAAAACGGCGGGGGAATAACGGTTTAGGTCGAGCAGCATAATCAAAAATAAGAGTGGAACACGGGCGTGATTTTAGCAGAAATGCAACATAAGTTGTAGTAACGCAACACTTGGCGCCTGGGGTTTGTGAAGATATTCCGCAATAGTATGCTTGATTTGTCGAGGAAAATATTTTTCCCTGCTGTGTTGCGGATTTTGTCTGGCAAAATCTGCCCTGATGCTATTTTTAGAGTAGACAAAGTTGGAAAAACATGACAAACGCAGCCGGGTTTCGGCATAAAGGCTACCTGAAAACGCCGGTGCGGCACATTTGGTTTTGACTGTGCTGCGCTTCGTTTTCAGGTAGCCTTTGCGGCGGTAAAGATGAAGATTTAAATAAAGCAACGTTGCTTTTGATTCTGAGGAAGGCAGTTGCCGCCCAATATAAAAGGCACGCCGGAATGGTTTCCGCCGTGCCTTGGCTTTAACTACAGCTTATCGTTGGCCTGCCTGCGAGGTCGGGTTGATTAAGATTTCCACGCGGCGGTTTTGTGCGCGGCCGCTTTCGGTGGAGTTATCGGCCACCGGCGAGCGTGAGCCGTAGCCCACGGTGCTGATGCGGCTGGCAGCCACGCCGCGGCCGGTGAGGTAGCCGGCTACCGAACGGGCGCGGTTTTCAGACAAGGGGTTGTTGATGCGGTCATTGCCGGTGTTGTCGGTGTGGCCGGCCACGGTAATGGTGGTTTCTGGATACTGTGTCAGCACATTGGCCACGGTGTTGAGCGAGTTAACCGCGTCGGGGCTCAGGCTGGCGCTGTTGGTGGCGAAGGTTACGCCGCTGGGCATGGTCAGCTTGATTTGGTCGCCTTGGCGCTGCACTTCCACCGGTGTGTTGGCCAGCTCTTGGCGCAGACGGTTTTCTTGCACGTCCATATAGGCACCCACACCCGCGCCTACCACGCCGCAGCCCAGTGCGGCATTGCGCGCGCCTTTGCTGCCGTGGGTCAGTGCGCCGACCGCGCCGCAGGCTGCCGCGCCGCCGAGGCCGAACAGCGCAGTTTTAGAAATAGTTTGCTGGCCGGTAACCGGGTCGGTAACGCAGCCGTTCAGGGCAAAGGTAGCGGCCAGGGTTAATACTGTTAGACGTTTCATCATAATTGATTTCCTTTTGTGGAAGAGTTTGGTGAAAACAAAAAATTAGGGGCTGACGTAGATTAGCCCTAAATTCCACACCAATCCCGCAAGATTTTTA